>JAFSXO010000175.1 GCA_017444045.1 bacterium
CCGACCACAATGTCAGAGAGACTCTGGCTATTACCGATCGCGCCTATATTATTCGCGAAGGCAAAATATTGGTTTCGGGTACAGCTCACGAGGTGGCCAACAATCCCGATGCTCGCAAGTATTATCTGGGCAGCAATTTCCGCAGCGGCTTCGAGGAGGACGCTCCGCAGTGAAGATTATCGATCGCTACATAATGTCGGAGATGATCAGCCCTTTTCTGTTTGGGGTCTGTACGTTCACCCTGCTCTTCGTGTCTGCCGATACGCTTCTGGGCGTGGCCAAGGTGCTGATGGAATCGGAGTCCGGCGTTAAGCTGTTGCTGGAATATTTGGTCAACCGCCTGCCCTTTGTGCTCATCCTGACATTTCCCATGTCGGTGCTGCTGTCGGCGCTGATGGCTTACGGACGCATTTCCGGCGAAAGCGAACTGGTGGCCCTTAAGGCTGGCGGGGTCGGTTTTTTCCGCGTCTTTGTGCCAGGGCTGTGCTTTTGCGCTATCGTGGCGGTAATAGCTCTGATCATCAACGATGCTTTGGTGCCGCCGACTATGCGCCACTGCTACGACATGATGCTCAAGGTCAAGCCCGACACGGAAATACAGAGGGCCGTAATTACCTCACCGCGGCTGCTCGACAACGGCGAAGAGCAGATGGTGTACGCCCATAAGCTCAACGTTAAAGAGGGCTCGATGCAGGGGGTTTTTATTCATTACTTTTGGGATAACCGACGCCTGCGGGAGATATATGCCGACGAAGCGCGCTGGAACGGCCACGCCTGGGCGGTAAAGGGGCTGCGCTTTACCGATTTTGCTAAGGACGGCGGCAATGTGCGTTATGAGGGCAGCGGCGGAGAGGCCTGGAGCACACTGTCGGCCAAGGATTCGCCTCCGGATCCCACTCAGCTAGCCCGGCGCAAGCTGCGCCCCGAAGAAATGACGCGCAAGGAGCTGGCCGCCTATCTGAAGAGCGTGCCTAAGTACACTAAGGATAATCCCGAGGCTTTCCGCAAGAATAATAAATACGCGGTGCAGTTTTATCAGAAAATATCTTTGCCGGTTACCTGTTTGGTGTTTGGGGCCTTTGCTATTCCGCTGAGTCTGCGCCCCCAGCGCACTAGCACCTCTATCGGCTTCGGTCTTTCACTTCTTCTCATACTATTGTACTATATACTAATGACAGTGGGGCAGACATTGGGCGAGGGCGGCAAGATTGCTCCATGGCTGGCTGCCTGGATTCCCAATATTGTTTTTGGTATAGTTGGGGCATATTTGGTCTTCGACGCTTCGCGCAAGTAGAAACGTGGTGTGGTTTGCTTAGTTTCGCTAATCTGACAGTAGGTAATACTCAGTTTTCGCTGTGGCATATGGTTGCGGTTTATATCTGTGTTATGCTGTTAGCCGCGGGCATAGCCTATTTGGGCAACCAGCTGGGGCGCAGTATAGGCAAGCGCAAGATGAGCATCTGCCGTCTTCGGCCTCGCCATACTTCCATGATTATTACCTCCTGTACTGGGGCCTTTATTGCTGTGGCGACCCTGACGATTTTTGCCTGTGTGTCCGAGCCGGTGCGCGAGCTGCTGGGAGGGCTGGAAAACCTGCGCCGCGAGGAAGCGGATCTGCACAGAAGGATCGATGCGCTTACGCAAACGCTTTCAGAGGGGGTGTTCGTCTGGACGATGGGGGAGCCAATAGTCCATATGACCCTTCCGGATGGGCTTCCCATTGACCGTACCCGTTCAGCCTTGACTGGCCTTCTGGCTGAGGCGAATACCCGTACTGTACTGCGCAATAATAAAATAGCCAAGGAAAAGAAAGAGCCTCTGCTCAAGGTTACCGATTTGCTCATCGACAGCGAGGATTCCGACTACGATAAGGTTGCCGAAAAGCTGACGGCCGGAAATGGCGTGTCAGGGCTGCGGGTGGTAGCTAAGTTCAACTGCCTTTATCGGCAGAAGGCGCAGGTTAAGCTGGAATCCTGGCCCGTTAAGCTGGTGTTCAAGAAGGGTGATGAGGTGCTGCGCAAGGAGATGAGCGTCAGCGGGATGGTCACGGACTTTTACCAGTTTATCGAAGAGATGAAGGCGGCGGCGATAAAAAAGGGCATCATCCCCATTGACGGAAGCGTTGGAGGCGGGATCAGCGAGGAAGAGTTCAACGAGCTGCAGGATAAGATGAATGCGCAGAAGAGCAAATTTTATCTGGTTGCCAAGGCTAACCGCGATCTTTATGAGACCAACAGCTTAGACGTTACCATCAGCGTCGTGCCTGGGCCGAAGCCCGCAGAGCCCGCGCAAGAGAGCTATCAATGGTAGTTCTGGCCATCGATCCGGGAAGCAAGAAAAGCGGGGTGGCTTTGGTCTCCTCGGATGCGGGGATTTTGCGCCGCGCCATAGTGCCCGTCGAAAAGCTGAAGGAATACTGCCGGGAGTTTGTTCAGGGAACCGCCGTAGATGCGGTTATCGTGGGCGGCAGCACCGGCTCTAAGGCGGTTTGCGCAGCTGTGTCCGAGGCGCTGGGAGTTCAGCCGGTTACCGTAGACGAGCGCTATACAACGGAGCGCGCTAAAATGCGCTATTTCAGCGACAATCCTCCGCGAGGCTGGCGGCGCTGGCTGCCTTCGGGTTTGCTGTATCCTCCTGTGCCCTTTGACGATTACGCGGCGGTAATTATGGCCGAAGACTATATAGAGAGTATAATTCGGTAATAATTTTTAACGATATCTTTGGCGCGCAATGCATAAACATTGGCTTTATTTATAGTATAATTACACTGATGCTAGCCTAAAATGCCTTATGCGGCATTAGCTAACATTATCGGATGGCGCGATACTAATGTTGTTTAGTTAAGCAATGGCCAATGTTAATGGCATTGGACGCGATACAATGCTGGAGGTATGCTTATGATGCAGAGCAGAAACCGAATCGGTTTGCTAGTGGCCGTTTTGGCCGTATTATTCGGTTGCTTATGCTTACCGTCTGTCGCTCGCGAAAAATTTGACAAAGAAAAAATGGATAAGGTTATCAAGGAGAACCTGTGCGGCTCGGTGGTCTCCTCAAAGTCCAACCCCGCTCCTGGCAGCTTGCAGTGGGAGCCGTTGGAAGGTGTGGAAATCCGCCTTGAGGGTACAAAGTATAAGACTACCACCGAAGCCTTCGGAGCATTTGCTATGAAGGTAAAGCCGGGTACATATACGCTGGTGGCTTCTAAGCCTGGTGTCGGCCTGACCACAAAGACGGTCACCGTAACCGACGGCCCTACGCCGACTATGGTCAATATTGTGCTCACCCCTGGCAAGGTCGGCGATAATATCGACCCGCGCACTGGTGGCTCAGTCAATACGCTGTCTCCAGGAACCTGCTATGTAGCCTATGCCCAGAAGTCCCTGTCTGGCAATCCCAACAGTACGGCCAGCATGCCCAGCAGTATCGGCATGGGTCTGAATACCACTCAGTCTTATAAGCAGGCCATTTTGCTGGGCGCCGATCCGCTGCGCATGAATGCGTTCAATACCGTAATGCCCAGCCTCAATCAGCCCACTAATATGGGCATGACCAGTATGCAGACCTCGCCCACCAGCGTGGCCCTGAACAACCTGATGATTATCGACAAGGAGACTCCCAATGAGCCGCGCTATGTCGATATGGTCTCCCAGCCCTACTGGATGTGCTTCAATGCCCCGGGCAATCACCTGTTTGTTTCGACTAACGGCAACTCTCTGCAGGTTTACGATACCAGCAACGGCAACAATCTTATGACTACCCTGCCCTTGGGCGGTGTCGTCACCGATCTGAAGCTGTCTCTGGACGGCAATTACATTATGGCGGCGGTCATGAGCGCCCAGCCGACCATTATGCTCATCGACCCGCGCACCAACACTCCTCAGCGTTCGCTTCCGCTGCCTATGATGCGCACCGGACAGGCCGGACAGCCCCGAGGCGTGGCGTCCAACCGCGAGTTTACCAGAATTTTCGTGGCCATGGGCACGCAGAATTCGGGCGAGGTCGTGGCTATCGATCCTATGAGCGGTGTTGCTCAGAACGCTCTGCCCGTGGGCATGAACCCCACCGATATGGCCATATCTCCTGACGGGCGTTTCCTCTATGTGGTTAACAGCGGCTCCGGCGATGTGTCGGTTATCGATGCCTGGATGTTCACGGAAATGGGCCGCATCCGCGTGGGCGCTTCTCCGCAGAAGGTGGCGATCAGTCCCGATGGCCAGCGCGTCTTCGTTACCAACAAGGCCTCGGACTCCGTGTCCATTATCAACGGCAGCAGCCAGGCCGTTATCGGCACCATTCCCACCGGCCGTGCTCCGGTCGGCATCGCCTGCAGCTCGCTCAACGACCGCGTCTATGTTGGCTGCACGGGAACGGGCAACGTGACCATTCTCGACGCCAAGAGCGGCGGCGCTCTGATGAATACCACCTCGCTGCAGAACTCCACGCCTTGGGGTATTGCAGTGCGGCCTTAATCTGCGAGGCATCGGCCAGGCTTACAGAAACGGATACTCTGTTGCTGGCTAGGCTGGCTGGGATCTTCTGAACAGCTGACCTAGCAAAACGGCAGAGACTGCCAAAAGATATAGTTATATGAATAACGCAAGAGAGCCGCTGTAACGCGGCTCTCTTGTTCTTTTTGGGTGTATCTGAGGCTGATCTGCCGTTATTTGTTTTTGGCGCCCTTGATCGCAGTGTAGGTAGTCCCCGCCAGCTGGGCGCAGGCCATGGCCAGCTGCAGGCCGTTGAAGGCTTGGGGGCAGCTGATGGATTCCTGCACCCTGTTGATGGCTTCCACGGCTTGCTTGGCACCTTCGACGTTTTCGAAGCGCAGGCACAGCTCGAAGCTGTTTTCGCCTCGGACCACTGCTTTGCCTACGCTGAATTTCATTCCTGATTTGCTCATAGCTGTTTTCCTTTGTATTTTTAGTGGGGAACGGCATCGGGCTGGTGGCGGTACTATATTGGCTGCCGACATTGCATGATGCAGGTAGCTGATATGGTTGCCTGGCCTCCATCAGTCCTCTTCCGTTGCTGTTGCAGTCAATGTCATTCAGTTAAGCCCATTTGGATACAGCTAGTGGCTGTCGTTTGCAGATTATAGCGCGTAACCAGTTCCGCGCAAGGCACATCTGAGCGAAGCGAAGCAGTGCCGGCGTGGAAGCTGGTGCAGCGCGAGTTCGCGAATCACTAACTAAACGACATTGCTGTTGCAGTATACCCCATGTTTGGGCTTTGCTCAATAATTATATTAACCAGTTCCGCTAAAGGCACATCTGAGCGTAGCGAAGCTGTGCCGTCGCGGAAGCTAGTGAAGCGCAAACGCTACTAACTAAATGATATTGAAGAATGGCAGGGGGAGAAGTCGCGCCAGCGACAGAGGGGGTGGCCACAGTTGGTGGGGAAATCTAGGTCGAACGCTTGTTATGTGCTAGCTTGTACGCAAACATTCAGCGTAGCGCTAACGCACATGAATAAGCATAACCAATGCCACTGATTCCTTAAATTAATGGCATTGGTGCAGTGGCATAATAACAGTTTGAAGGGCAATCATTGCGTTATGGCTAATCCATAGCTATGGAAGATAGAGTTTACGTTTATACGGAATGGATAAAGCGCCATCTGCCGAGCGATATTCCTGACGACACGATTTGTTCTGCGCTGAGATTCGGCGGCTATTATCAGGACGGACTGACGATAATGGTCTACGGGGAGCGCGGCGGTCCAGATCAGGTCGTTTTTGAGGCCAAGGACGAGCACGATCTCTGCCTGTGGCAGTTCGAGATAGTGTGCGAAAGAATCGCCGGAAAATGGGAGATGGCCAACAGGAACGAGAACAGTAGGAAGTGGCGCTGGCTGCGCGATCACGCCGAAAATGGCCGCTGGCTGTACGTTGAGCAGCGCGACTATTTTTATAACGCTATCGAAGATACCAGGCTGGCCAGTTCTGAGGTGTTTCTGAAGCTGATTAAGAATGGCCTTCCGGCGGATAAGTGGGAAGAAAAGGTGCGGAGGTATGTCAGGCTGATGAACCGCTGGTATAAGCGGGATCATTGGGATTACGACCGGAAGGCGCTGTGCTTTATCGAGATCAGCGACAGCAAGGAATATGCCAGCGATCACGACGATACGGAGGAGCCTGCGCCTGATCAGATTATTAGGGTGGTCTAGCTGGGCAACTTTTAGAACCCGCGAAAGGCATCTCTGAGCGCAGCGACACCATGCCGGCGCATAAACTGGCGCTGCGCGAATATATTAGCGAAACACTAACTAAACGATATTTGATTAGATGGCATTGCAATGTCGTTTAGTTAAGCAATGGCCAATAGATTCCCATTATAACTCCCCCTAAAGAATGGCAGGGGGAGAAGTCGCGCTAG
>JAFSXO010000176.1 GCA_017444045.1 bacterium
AGTTTGCGCTCTCCCTTTCCGCCGCAGGGCGATCAGCCTCAGGCTATAGAGCAGCTGGTGGCCAGCGTTGAGGCAGGCCATAAATTCACTACGCTTTTGGGAGCTACAGGTACGGGCAAAACCTTTACCATCGCCTCGGCTATAGCCCGCATCGGGCGTCCGGCTTTGGTCATCAGCCCCAATAAGACCCTGGCGGCGCAGCTGGCTTCGGAGTTCCGCGATTTCTTTCCCGAGAACGCTGTTGAGTATTTCGTATCATATTTTGACTATTATCAGCCGGAAGCCTATATTCCCCAGAGCGACACCTACATCGCTAAGGATTCCTCGCTCAACGATGAGATCGACCGTCTGCGCCACGCCGCCACCCAGGCGGTAATGGAAAGGCGTGACGCTCTGGCCGTGGCCTCGGTATCCTGCATATACGGCCTGGGCAATCCTGAGGATTATCGCAACGCCCTGCTGGTATTCCGTCCCGGCGACACCATGGAGCGCAGCTATCTGCTGCACCGCCTGGTGGAGATGTTCTTCACCAGAACTACGATGAGCCTGGATTACGGCACGTTTCGCCTTCAGGGAGATGTGCTGGAAATACAGCCCATCGATCGGGCTGTTGTCTATCGCATTGAGTTCTTTGACGAAGAAGTGGAGCGCATGAGCGAGTACGATCCGGTTACCGGCGAGGTGCTGGGCTTTCCTACCCGCATTGTCGTCTATCCGGCTAAGCACTATGTCACGCCGCCGGACAAAATGCGCCGCGCTCTCGAGGGCATCAGAGACGAGCTGAAGGAGCAGCTTCAGTATTTTAACGATCATGGCAAGCTTTTGGAAGCCGAGCGCTTGGAAATGCGCACCAACCAGGATTTGGATATGCTGGAAAACCTGGGCTTCTGCAGCGGCATTGAAAATTATTCGCGCCATCTGACCGGACGGGCGCAGGGACAGCCGCCTTACACCCTTCTGGATTATTTCCCCGAAGATTTTGTCGTGTTTATCGATGAATCGCATGTGGCGGTGCCTCAGCTCCGCGGTATGCTGGCTGGCGACAAGGCCCGCAAAAACGTGCTTATCGAGTTCGGCTTCCGCCTGCCTTCGGCCTTGGACAACCGCCCGCTTTCCTTCGATGAATTCATTGCCCGCGCACCTCAGATCGTGTTTGTGTCGGCTACTCCGGGCCCGTTTGAGCTGGAAAACTCCGCCGTGGTGGTAGAGCAGATCATACGCCCAACCGGCCTGCTCGATCCCGCGGTTGAGGTGCGTCCGGTTGACGGCCAGATCGACGATCTGCTGCACGAGGTACGGGTGCGCGCCAACCGCGATGAGCGCGTGCTGGTGACGACGCTGACCAAGCGCATGGCCGAGGATCTTACTGATTATTTCAAGGAGATGGGGGTGCGGGTGCGCTATCTGCACTCCGATATCGACACCTTGGGACGCGTCCAGATACTGCGCGATTTGCGTCTCGGCGAGTTCGACGTGCTGATCGGCATCAATCTGCTGCGAGAGGGGCTTGACCTGCCCGAGGTCTCGCTGGTGGCCATTCTCGATGCCTCTAAGGAGGGCTTTCTGCGCTCGCGCACCAGCCTGGTGCAGACGATTGGCCGCGCAGCGCGCAATGTCGACGGTACGGTTATTCTGTACGCCGACACCATGACGGATTCTATGCGCGAGGCTATAGAGGAAACCGAGCGCCGGCGTGCGATTCAGAAGGCCTACAATGAGGAGCACGGCATAGTGCCGCGCACGGTGCGCAAGGCCGTAAACGATATTCTGGATATGGTGGGCGGCGGCAACAGCGAGATAAGCCATGAACGCTCTGCGGGTGCGAGCGACAGTCTTACCCTTGAAGAGCTGCAGGATTCCATTGGACGGGTGCAAGATGCCATGCTGGCTGCCGCCAAGTCTATGCAGTTTGAGCTGGCCGCGGCACTGCGCGACGAGATGTATGCTCTGGAAAAGGAGCGCAGCTGGCGCTTAGATGGACTTCCGGTGGCCACACGCTTAGACATGGCAGAGAGCGCGGGCATCCCGTTGCCCGGCCAGAAAAGGCGCAGGCTGCCAAATCTGCCGGCAGGCGATGAGATCACCCTTAAGGATACCGGTTTGCTGCCTAAGCGAGGACGTTCAGGGTCTCGCTCTGTGCCGAGAAAGAAAAAATTCTGAGCGCAGCGAAGCAGTGCCGGCGCGGAAACTGGCGCCAGCGCAATTAATTCACTGAATTATCTAATGTCGTTTAGTTCAGCAATGGCAATATATCCCCATTATAACTCCCCCTAAAGGATGGCAGGGGGAAAAGTCGCGTTAGCGACAGAGGGGGTGGCCAAAGCTGTTGGGGAAATCGAGGTCTAACGCATGTC
>JAFSXO010000177.1 GCA_017444045.1 bacterium
CCGCACTGTCGCCGATATGGACAAAACCGCGTCTGACGGTGACAAAGAGGCGCCTAAGGCCGAAAGCCCTGAAGCGTCTGCCGCGGAGCCGTCGGGCAGCAGGTAGCCGTTTGCTTCCGTCAGGATTCAGAGGCAGCGCGATAAGTTAAGCAACCGCTATTTTCTTTCGGGGATACTACAATGAGTGAAGTCTACGATCAGCTAGAGCAGACCATGCACGATTGGCCGCGCCTGGAGCCAGAAGAGCGGCTCGAAGCGTTCAGCGCTTTGCCTTTAGAGCGCGCTGAAGAGCTGCTCGACTGCATGAACGCCATCGATCAGGCTGAGCTTCTTGAAAGTATGCCGGAAGCTGAGAGGCGGGTATGGCTGCGCTATCTGGATCCCGACGATCTGGCCGACGTGCTTTTGGAAACCTCCGACGAGAGCAGAGAGCAGATGATCTCTCTGCTCGATGAGCGCAACCGCCACGAGGTGAACGCCCTTCTGGCCTACGCCGAGGATGACGCCGGCGGTCTGATGAATCCGCGCTTCGCCCGGCTCCGCCCGGAGCTTACTATCGATGAGGCCATACGCTATCTGCGCAAGCAGTCGCAGAGCCGCATATCCTTGGAGCATCTTTACGTGCTCGATGAGGAGCAGTTCCTTCTGGGCGAGGTCGCTCTCGACAGTCTGTTTTCAGCCCGACCTGACGAGCTGGTGCGCGATATCGCCGAAGCCGACATCGTTACGGCTCCCGAGGATATGGACCAAGAGGAGGTCGGTGCGCTGTTTGCCCGCTACAGCCTGACCGCTATGCCGGTTGTGGACGAGCAGGGGCACATGAAGGGTATTATTACCGCCGACGACGTCGTGGACGTAATTTATGAGGAGAATACCGAGGACGCCCAAAAATTCGGAGGCATGGAAGCGCTGGACGATCCATATCTGCGCACCGGCTTCTGGGAGCTGATCAAGAAGCGCGCTGGCTGGCTTGTACTGCTTCTGCTCGGAGAAATGCTGACGGCTTCGGCTATGGCCAATTATGAGGCTCAGCTAAACGCTGTCTGGTATCTGGCCATTTTTGTGCCTTTGATTATATCCAGCGGAGGAAACTCTGGATCTCAGGCTTCAACCTTGGTCGTGCGCGCTATGGCCATGGGCGAGGTTCAGCCCAAGGACTGGGCCGTGGTGCTGTGGCGCGAGCTCAGAACCGGAGCGGTGATGGGGGCTATGGTCGGCTTTGTGGGCATACTGCGCATTCTGTTCTGGCAGTATATGTTTGACGGTGTGTACGGTGCGCATTATTGGGAGCTGGCCTTTACGGTGGGGCTGTCTCTGCTCGGCGTGGTGGTGCTGGGCTGCATGGCCGGCTCTATGCTGCCCTTCCTGCTTAAGATGCTTAAATTCGACCCCGCCAGCGCTTCGGCTCCGTTTGTGGCCACGCTTGTCGATGTCTCCGGTCTGATTGTGTATTTCTCGGTGGCCAGCGTGCTCCTGGCTCAGGCCATCTCAGGAGCCGCCGGATAAACTTTGGCCGTTTTAGTTGCTGGCATTGGACTGAATGCGCATTGCCAATGCCACGAATCCTTAACTGAGCGATGTCGAATCCTTGGCCGCATGATTTTTTTTTGCCAGAAAAGGATATTGCTTTAGCGATTCAGAAGTTAACAGGCTGCATAAATGCCATGTGAACGCATAATAGTCCTCTGTGTCGCTTAGCCGGCAGGGTGGAATGGCATATGCCAATGCCGCCGTACCGTTGAGGGGTAATTGCGGTGTTACGTATGTTGTATGCCAGCTTGAACGCTGGCCAACAACGTAGCGCTAACGCACATGAATAATCAGAATCAATGCCAGAATCCTTAAGTCTATGGCATTGGCCTGTCATATAGCAGCAGTGTTAGTCAAGGAGGATCTGCATATATGACGCTGCGGGAGCTTAAAATCGGACAGAGCGCGCGAATTGTTAAGGTTTCGGGAAGCGGAGAGCTGCGCCAGCATTTTTTGGACATGGGCCTTATTCCCGGCGCAGAGGTTACTCTGATTAAGTACGCCCCTATGGGCGATCCCATGGAGCTGCGCCTGCGGGGCTATGAGCTTACGCTTCGTCTGGAAGAAGCCGAGGGCATAGAGGTCGAGCTGCTGGAAAATCTCAGCACGGCTGCCGAAGAACGGCTGGCACCGCAGGGCGCTTTAGAGCATCCCGGCTTTGGCGAGGAGGGACGCTATCATAATCATGCGCCCGACGAATCGTCGGCTCTGCCAGACGGTACTATGCTCACGTTTGCTTTGGCCGGCAACCAGAACAGCGGCAAAACTACGCTGTTTAACCATCTTACAGGCTCTAACCAGCATGTCGGCAATTTCCCCGGGGTAACCGTAGACAAGAAGAGCGGGGCTATCATTGACCATCCGAACACCGAGATCGTCGATTTGCCTGGCATCTATTCGCTTTCCCCGTATAGCAGCGAGGAGCTGGTGTCGCGTTCCTTTATTATAGACGAAAAGCCCCGCTGCATAATAAATATTGTCGACGCGACCAATATTGAGCGCAATCTTTATCTTACGCTCCAGCTCATGGAATTGGGCGTTCCCGTAGTGCTGGCCCTGAATATGATGGACGAGCTGCGCGGCAATGGCGGCTCGGTGCACATAAATGCTATGGAGCATATGCTGGGCATTCCCGTCGTGCCTATTGCGGCGGCCAAGGATGAAGGCCTAGACGAGCTGGTGCAGCACGCCCTGCACGTGGCTAAATACCAGGAAAGGCCGAAGAGCAGCGATTACTGCGCTAAGGAAGGGGTGCGTGGGGCAGTTCACCGCTGTCTGCACGCTATTATGCACCTTATTGAGGATCACGCCGAGCAGGCCAGGCTTCCTCTGCGCTTTGCGGCCACCAAGGTAGCCGAAAATGACGCGCTGGTTATCGAGGCTCTAAAGCTGTCGCAGAACGAAAAGGATGCCTTGGAGCATATCATCTCCCAAATGGAAGAGGAGCGCGGGCTGGACAGGGCGGCGGCTGTAGCCGATATGCGCTTTGCTTTTATACAGAGGGTCGTCGATGCCTCGGTGTTTAAGCCCCTGCACAGCAAAGAGTACGAGCGCAGCGCCAAGATAGACGCCGTGCTAACCGGCAAGTATACGGCCTTTCCCGCATTTATCGCTATTATGGGGCTGGTATTTTGGCTGACCTTCAATGTTATCGGCTCCGCTCTGCAGGACTGGCTGGATGCCCTGATAAGCGGCGGCTCCGAGCGTCTGGCGGCGGCTATGGCTGGGGCCAATGTCAGCGGCTGGCTTCAGTCGCTGGTTATCGACGGCGTTATAAACGGTGTAGGCTCGGTGCTGAGCTTTCTGCCCATTATCGTTATTCTGTTCTTCTTCCTCTCGCTTTTGGAGGACACCGGCTATATGGCCCGCGTCGCCTTTGTCACCGACCGCATACTTCGCCAGCTCGGTCTGTCTGGGCGCAGCATTGTGCCCATGCTCATCGGGTTTGGCTGCTCGGTGCCTGGAGTTATGGCCAGCCGTACCCTGCCGTCGGCCCGCGACCGTCGGCTTACCATTCTGCTTACGCCGTTCATGAGCTGTACAGCCAAGCTGCCAATTTATGTGTTTTTTACGGCGGCCTTTTTTCCAGCTTACACGGGGCAGATAGTGGTCGCTATCTATGCCGGCGGCGTGATAATGGCGGTGCTGATGGCCTTCCTGCTTAAAAATACGCTGTTCCGGGGCGAGGCCGTGCCTTTTGTGATGGAGCTGCCCAATTACCGTATGCCGGGCTGGCGCAATGTAGGGCGCCTGCTCTGGGACAAGGCCAGCGATTTCCTGTCCCGCGCCTTTACGGTTATTTTCCTGGCAACCATTGCCATTTGGTTCCTGCAGTCCTTTGATCCGCATCTGGCCATGGTGCAGGATTCTCACTCCAGCATTCTGGCAATTGTAGCAGGCTGGACCGCTCCGATACTGCAGCCTCTGGGACTGGGGGACTGGCGCATCGTGACCGCCCTAATCTCTGGCATAATGGCTAAGGAGAGCGTAGTGTCTACGCTGAGCGTGCTGTTTGGCTCGACCGCTGAGCTCACAGCCGCGCTGTCCCCGCTGTCAGTGTCGGCTCTTCTGGTGTTCTGCCTGCTTTACACTCCCTGCGTAGCCGCGGTAGCCGCGATTAAGCGCGAGCTGGGCTGGGGCTGGACCTCGGGTGTGGTCTTGAGGCAGTGTACCGTGGCTTGGCTGGCTTCGTACGCTGTTGTGCTGCTGGGCGTAGCAATGGGACTGGCGTAGGTCTGCCCAGCAGTGCTGGCTGAGGCCTGGTAAATTTGAGAATTTTTAAAAAATTTTGAAGGATTAATTAACTGTCTTTCAAATTGACAATACCCCCTTTTGCAGGGTCTGTGCAGGTTTAGACACCTTCTATGTAGAATATCTCCCTTTGTGTGCTGTTTGCAGGGGGCTTAGGCTCTCATGTTGCCAGCCTGAAATAAGCAATCAATATCATTTACGTTAATGACATTGGACAAGTAATAGGGGAGTATTCCTTTGGATAATAGTGAAAAAAGCGCTGCAAAGGGCAAGTTTCTGATAGTCGATGGCAACGGCTTAGCTTATCGCTCGTTTTACGCTGTCCCTGTTTATAAGTCTGCTCTGGGCTTGCCTATTAATGCTTTGTGCGGCTTCGTCAAGCTTTTGTTCAATGTGATTAGCACAGAAGCTCCGACGCATGTTGCCGTAGCGTTTGATCACAGCGCCTTAACCGAGCGTCTGCTGCGGTTTCAGGGGTACAATGTCCAGCGCGAGGAAATGCCCAACGAACTGGCGGTGCAGCTTCCCATCATAGAGGATTTCGTGCATGCCTGCGGGATCCGCACCTATCGCATGCCCGGCTTTGAGGCCGATGACTGCATAGGCACTATAGTCCATAAGGCTCAGGCAGCCGGATTGCGTTCGCTGATTATTTCCGGCGACTTAGAGCTGTTGCAGCTTGTGCGTCCCAATGTTAACGTGCTCACCATGCGCCGCGGGCTGGGAGACACGATGGTTTACAATGAAGAGACCGTTAAGTCTATGTTTCGCTTGGCTCCTCACCAGTTAGCCGATCTGCGCGCTCTGGCGGGCGATTCTGGGCAGAATATCGGCGGCATACCGGGCATCGGCAACGTTACTGCCTGTCGGCTGCTGTCTCAGTACAACAGCTTAGAGGAGCTTTACAGCAATCTGGATAGCCTGCCTGCCAAATGGCGCACTCCCTTGCGCGATAATTACGAGGATGCCAAAGACTTTCTGAACCGCGCCACAATCCGCACCGATTTGCCTCTGGAATTTAGCCTGGAAGACTGTCGTTTTTCTGGCATCCCCATCGCTATGTTTGCGCGCATTTTCAATCTGCTGGGCAACGACGAGTTCGCTTTCGGCCCGGTTCTGCTGGAGCGTCTGCGCAATATGGCCATCGCCGAAGAACCGTCGCTGCTGCCTCAGCAGGGGCTGGTTGGCGATGAAGCCCGCCAGGCCTTGATGGCCTGCCGCGACGGCAGCGGCGATCTGGCGGTGGTTTGGCTGGCCAATCGCCGCAGAGAGTGCGGGATCGCCATATCGTGTGCCGGTCAGCCCATCTTTTACGTCTCCTGCGAAAACAATACCGTGAGCAACCGGGAAATATGGGAACTGCTCACGCCGGTATTTGAAGATTCTTCAAGGCGCAAATATGTATTCCGCAGCGCCGATATGGCGCGGCGCCATAGCCTAACTGGCAAAAACGTGGTCGATGTGGCTCTGGCCGCTGGCCTGATTTGCCCAGAAATTTGGGACTTCAGCCTGGAAAGCGTATGCTCGCGCTTTGGGCTGGTTACTTATCCCAGCTTATTGCTCTTTGGCGACGCCAAGGCCGACTGGAATGATGTCCCCGAGCAGAATAAGGTTTGCTGGGCCGGCCGGGCTGCAAATATGCTGGCAGTCATAGGGCCGATGATCGTTCAGGCCCTGCACGAGCGCGGGCTGTGGGATCTGTTCACGTCAGTAGATATCTCCTTCGCCCAGTGTATGAATCGGCCAGTTGCCCTGCCCGAGCAGGTGGACCATCAGGCGGTAGCCGAGGTCTGTTCGGTGCTGGATCATGAAATGGCAAAGCTTCAGGACGCTATCTGCGAATCGGCTGGCTATCGGCTAAACGTCGACGATGACCGCGAGCTTGGTGAGCTTCTCTTCGCCAAATTGGGGCTGTTGGTGCCCACCCGTCCCAAGGCAGGCGAAGAGATTGGCGCCGATATTTTGGGCGCTTTAGAGGGGCAGCATGCCATGGTTGCCGATATCCGCCGCTTCCGCGAGCTGTCCGACTTTAAGAAAATTGCTGTGCGCAAGCTGTTCTCCGAAGGCCAGCTGGACTTTGTTATAGATGGCAATCTGTTCAATGTAGCCCTGATGGCCGAGCGCCGTTTGCTTTCCCTGAATAAGGTTGCCGCGGGTGGCTCCGTGCTCATTTTGCACCGCCTGGAAGCCGTGGTCGAGAATCTTATGGTAGAGGCTGTGCGCACTCCGCTTTATCGGGCATTTCAGAGCCTTCTCTTCCCCGAAAGGGATCGCGCCTTGGCGGTTGTGCAGCTTCCCCAGGTGTTCCAGAGAGTGCTGGCTCATTTGGCCGGTGACGAGCAGCTTGAGAGAGAAGCCGATAAGGGTATGCTGCTGCGGGATTTGGCCCAGGCGGTGCTTGGGGTTTCGGCTGAAAATGTCTCATTCCGTGATTTGCATACGGTGACGGTGATGCTGTATCGCTATATGGGACCGCAGTGGCTGTCGCGGCGCATGGGCTGCTCGTTTGAGCAGGCGGAAGCTATGCTTCAGGCCTTTGACGCTGAGCTGGCGCGGCGTTTCCCGCAGAGCTGGCAGTTTATGTGCCGGGAGCTGGAAAAGGCGCGGAACCATGAAAGCCTGGTTACCCTAGCCGGACGCAGCTGGGTGCCGGTAGAGGTCTCAAGCCGTATGCTCGGAGTGCGCGTTATGGCCGAGCGCAGCGCCATGACCTATGCGGTAGAGGGGGCTGTAACCGATATTCAGCGCCTGGCCTGCAGCCGGATAGGCGAGGAATTTGGCAGCTCTATACGCATGCTTCCTCTCTTCGACGGAATAATTATCAGCGCGCCCAGTGAGCAGCTAGAGGCTGTTATGGAAAAAGCTGTCGCTCTGGGGCGGGAAAGCTGCTATGGCCTGAAGCTTCCTATCGCCTGGCATCGGGTGGGCAGCTTAGCTGAAGCAATTGCTGATTTGGGAGCTTCCTGAAGGTAAGCTTGTCATCAGTTAACGGCTGGGCAAAATTGTTTAGGTTTATTTCAAGGTTGGCTGATTCTTATTGCAGGAAATCTGTGTTTTTGCTATAATTTATCAGCGACTAAGTGTTGGAACTGAGCGTCGGCTTTGTTTAGCTGGC
>JAFSXO010000178.1 GCA_017444045.1 bacterium
CTAATAGATCCCCATCCTAACGCCCCCTACAGCATGGCAGGGGGAGTTGTCGCGACGGCGACAGAGGGGGTGGCCGCAGTAGTTGGGGAAATAGAGGTTTAACGCACGTTCTGTGCTAGCTTTTACGCTAAAACACAACGCAGCGCTAACTCACATAAATAATCAGAAGCAATGTCATTAAGATAATGGCATTGTCATTATCTTAATGACATTGCCTTGAATGGAAGCTATAATGGGGATCTACTGGCCATTACTCAACTGAACGGCATTGATCAGCTGTTTAATAAAATTCAATATAGATTATTGCAGCCTAACTGACTGTTATGACTTTCTATAATAAGGATATAATCGGAGGAAATACAATTGGAGCGTTTGCGCTGCGTAGTCGAGCGAATAACCTACCAAAACGAGCAAAACGGATATACCGTCATCAAGTGCAAGGCTAAGGGCTTCAGCGATCTCGTCACCGTGGTAGGCATCATGCCAGAGGTTCACGTGGGATCGGTTCTTTCGCTCACGGGCAGCTGGAAGATGGACGCCAAGTACGGCAGGCAGTTTGCCATAGAGTCCTTTGAGGAAGCCCTGCCGGCGACAGTTTACGGCATTGAGAAATATCTGGGCTCAGGGCTGGTCAAGGGAATAGGCCCGAAATTTGCCAAACGCATCGTCCAAGAATTCGGCTCCGAAACGCTTAACGTGATCGAGAACAGCCCCGACGATCTTATCCGTGTCGCTGGCATCGGAAAGGTCCGCATAGAGCGGATCAAAGAGTCCTGGGTAGCGCAGAAGGAGATCAAAAGCATCATGCTCTTTCTGCAGAGCCATAACGTTTCCACATCACACGCCACCAAGATATGGAAGACCTACGGCAACGAGAGCATCAGTATAGTTCAGGAAAATCCCTATCGGCTAGCAGATGACATTTGGGGTATAGGCTTTAAGACGGCGGACACGATTGCGGAAAAACTGGGCTTTGACAAGGAAAAGTATGTCAGGCTGCGGAGCGGCTTGCTGTACACCCTGAACCGCCTGGCCGATGCCGGCCACTGCTACAGCACCCGCGAGCAGCTGTTAAAAGCAGGCGCCGAGCTTCTTGAGGTCGATGAAGCGCTGCTCTCCCAGGCGCTCGACGAAATGATAAGCACCGATGATGTTAAAACCGAACCGCTGCCCCAGGCAGTCGCAGATGCCGGCGTGGCGATATATCTCCCTCCGTTTTTCTTCGCCGAGACGGGCACAGCGCGCAGGCTTAATCAGATTTATTCCTCTCGCCGTACATTCGAGGTGAACAGCATCGGACTGGAGGACAGGATCAGCCAGGCCACCAGCATGAGCTACGATCCCATCCAGATGGAAGCGATCACTAAAGCGGCCAACAGCAAAATCCTAATCCTGACCGGCGGCCCTGGTACTGGAAAGACCACGACCACGCTGGGCATCATCACCGCCTTCCGCTCTACTAGCGCCAACATTCTCCTAGCTGCCCCCACGGGACGGGCAGCAAAGCGGCTTTCAGAAGCGACCGGAATGGAGGCCAAGACCATCCACCGTCTGCTGGAGTACAAGCCGCCAGAGGGGTACCAGCGCAACGAAGTAAACCCACTGACTGGCGATGTGCTGATCATCGACGAATGCTCGATGATCGATATATCGCTCATGTACGCGCTGCTCAGAGCAATGCCTGATTCCATGACGCTAATCATGGTCGGCGACATAGATCAGCTTCCGTCCGTGGGCGCGGGCAACGTCCTGCGCGATGTTATCGACAGCGGCGTTTATCCCGTTGTAAGGCTTACGAAGATATTCCGCCAGGCGGCGACTTCGCGCATAATCACGAACGCCCATAGAATCAACAAGGGGCAGATGCCCGATCTTAGCAACGGAAGCAATACGGACTTCTTCTTTATGGAGCGCGAAGAGCCAGAAGCGGCCGCAAAAGAGATCGTGGAGCTAGTCAGAAGCAAGCTCCCCCGGTATTATAAGGTTCCGCCGTCCTCCATTCAGGTGCTAACTCCCATGCAGCGCGGCATTGTCGGCGCGGCCAATCTGAATCAGATTCTGCAAGAAGCGGTCAACCCCGACGGCACCAGCCTTCGGCGCGGCGGTATCGAGTACCGGGTAAGCGACAAGGTCATGCAGATCCGCAACAATTACGACAAGGAAGTCTTCAACGGCGACATCGGCGTGGTCTCATCGGTCAGCCTGGAGGACCGAGAGCTGAGCGTGGATTTCGACGGACGGATTATCACCTACGATGCAACCGAGCTAGACGAGCTGGTTCTCGCCTACGCTACCACGATCCATAAATCCCAGGGCTCGGAATATCCGATTGTGGTCATGCCGATTATGATGACGCATTTTGTTATGCTTCAGCGC
>JAFSXO010000179.1 GCA_017444045.1 bacterium
ACCTGATCGTCGCCGAGCAGGCGGCGCAGATCCCCGAATTTCTGATTGGAAAGCGCCTTCAGAGGCGTTGTGTAAAAGCAGCGGCGTCCCCGCGCTAAAGCGCGGCGCACCGCATACTCAGCGACTACAGTTTTGCCGGAGCCCGTGGGAGCGCAGACTATGACGTTCTTGCCGTCTTCAATACTCTCTATAGCCTCTATTTGGAAAGGGTCAAGCTTAAAGGGGTACAGACTCGCCAATTTTTCCAGATCCATTATCAGCCAATTCCTCCTGCGGACGATGTTGTTTAGTTAAGGGTCAATCTAATAAGCCGCCAGCCATTTTTTCAGCTCCTCAGCGCTCTTTCCCCGGCGCTCGGCATAGTCAGCCAGCTGATCCTCGCCAAGAGGCCCTACCTTGAAATAGCGAGCCTGCGGATGGCCAAAGATAAAGCCACACACCGAGCTGGAGGGCTGCATAGCCGCCGTTTCGGTCAAGGTCATGCCGCAGTTCTTTTCGGCCTGCAGCTGTTCCCAGATTAGGAACTTGAGCGAATGATCCGGGCAGGCAGCGTACCCGGGGGCGGGGCGAATACCCCTGTACTTGCCAGCGCAGCAGGCCGCAGGACTCAGCTCATAGGCACTTTCAATGCCCCAAAGCACTCTGGCCTCGCGGTGCATATACTCAGCCATCGCCTCGCACAGGCGGTCGGCCAGATTGTGCAGCATAATGGCGCTGTACTCGTCGCCCTTATCGCGGAAGCGCTGGCAGCTCCTCTCCAGCCCTAAACCCGTGGTAAACGCGAACATGCCCAAGCAGTCGGTCTCTGGCGCTGATTTAGGGGCAATATAATCGGCCAGAGCCAGACACTCTTCATATTCGCGGCTCTGCTGGCGCAGGGTAGGAATCCGGGCCGCCAAAGCATCTCGGCTCCCGTCCTCGTAAAGCTCTATATCGTCGCCTGCGCTGCAGGCTGGGAAGAATCTCCATACTCCGCGCGCCCGCAGAAATTCTCCCTGGGCGATGCGCTCCAGCATAGCCTGAGCAGCCTGCATCACCTTGCGGGCCTCTTTGGCGGTCTCGGGACGCCGCAGCAGTCCAGGATACGCTCCCTTTATGCCCCAGACCGTGAAGAACTGGGTCCAGTTTAGATAAGGCCAAAGCGCTTCCCAATCTTTAAAATCAAAGACCCGCAGATCGGCAAAGGGCAAAGCCAACGGCCCTGCTTCAGACCAATCAAGCTTGGGAGCCCGCATTCTGGCCTCTTCCAAAGACCAAAGCTCTTGGCCGGCCTCCTTCTTTTCCTGCTGCTCTGCCAGCATAGCGTACTCCTTTCGCACCTGGCTAATGTAATCAGCGCTGTCGTCGGCTAACAGATGAGCCAAAACCTCCGGAGCCTGAGCAGCGTCGGGAACGCGCAAAACTGGGCCGCTGTAAGCAGGCGACAAGCGCATAGCGGTATGCGCCTTGCTGGTCGCGGCACCGCCGACCATAAGCGGCAGGCGCAGTCCAGCGTTTTCCAAGGCCTCAGCCACGCGCACCATTTCCTCCAGAGAAGGAGTGATCAGCGAAGACAGCCCAACGGCCTGAGCTTCGCACTCCTGCGCCTTGGCCACGATCTCCTCTTTGGGCACCATAACGCCCAAATCGACGACCTCGTACCCATTGCAGCTGAGAATAACAGACACGATATTTTTGCCGATATCGTGCACATCGCCCTTCACGGTGGCCAGCACGATCCTGCCCCGCGATGAAGGCTTATCTCCGCCGTCGCTATTCTGGCGCCGGTATTCCTCCAGAAACGGCGTTAAGATGGCGACCGCGCTGTTCATGACCCTGGCACTGCGCACCACCTGGGGCAAGAACATCTGTCCCGCCCCGAACATCTGGCCTACCCGATTCATGCCCTGCATCAGAGGGCCGTCGATAATGCGCAGAGGATTGGGCTGCAGAGAAAGCATCTCTTCTAAATCGGCCTGAAGATAATCATTGATGCCGTGGATCATGGCGTACTGCAGACGTTCCTCACAGGAATCCTGGCGCCATTTGGCCTGATTTTCCTCTTTGGCCTGCCCGGGCTCGCGCCGATATTTCTCGGCCAGCGCCAGCAGCCTGTCGGTAGCCTCGGGGCAGCGGTTAAAGATAACGTCCTCCACGGCCTGAAGCAGCTCGGGCGGAATATCCTGATAAACGGCCATCATACCAGCGTTGACGATGCCCATATCGAGGCCAGCCGCGATGGCATGGTACAGAAACGCCGAGTTTATTGCTTCGCGCACAGCGTTGTTGCCGCGCAGGGCAAAGGAGACATTGCTAATGCCGCCCAGCGCTCTGGCCCCCGGAAGTTCGCGCTTAATGCGCCGCACCGCCTCGATGAAATCCGCCCCAAAATTGGCGTGGGCTTCTATGCCGGTCGCCACGGTAAGCACCGCCGGGTCAAACATCAGCTCGCCGGGGCCAAAGCCCAGCTCATCGACGAGAATATGATAGGCACGCGTGCAGATTTCCATTTTGCGCGCCAGCGTATCGCCCTGGCCCTGCTCGTCAAAGCACATGACCACGGGAATCGCCCCCAGACGCCGGATATAGCGCGCCCGGCGCTTGAACTCCTCGGGGCCTTCTTTCAGAGATATGGAATTGACCAAGGAGCGCCCGGGCACATTTTTCAGCCCCGCTTCGATAACGTCCCAGTGCGAGCTGTCCAAAACCACAGGCACCTTAGCGATCTCGGGCTCGGAGGCCAGCAGGCGCAGAAATTTGGTCATATTGGCCACGTTGTCCATAAGGGCGTCATCGAGGTTGATGTCGATCAGATTGGCCCCGTTTTCCACCTGCTGGCGGGCTATGGACAGGGCCCCGTCAAAATCGCCAGCGCGGATCAGCTTGGCGAATTTGGCCGAGCCGTAAAGATTGGTGCGCTCGCCGATCATCGAAAAGCCCGTGGCGGCGGTGACCGTGTACGATTCCAGACCAGCCAGATACATACAGTCGGAAACGGGCTGCGGGCAGCGTGGCTTCAAGCCGTCGACGGCGGCGGCTATAGCCCGAATAAAGTCGGGATTGGTACCGCAGCAGCCGCCCACGATGTTTACCTGCCCGGCGCGGGCCAGCCGTCCGATAACCTCCCCCATGTGCTCGGGCGTTTCATCGTAGCCACCCATAGCGTTGGGAAGCCCAGCGTTGGGATAGCAGCTGATATAGCAGGTCGCCAAGGACGCCAGCTTTTCGATATGGGGGATCATCTGCTCGGCGCCCAGAGCGCAGTTTAAGCCAATCGCCAGGGGATGGCAGTGCTGCACCGAGGCGTAAAGCGTCTCCACAGTCTGCCCGCACAGCGTGCGCCCCGATTTTTCGGCAATGGTCGCCGATATAACGATGGGCGTCTTGCGGCCCAGTTCGTCAAAACACTGCTCGGCGGCAAATATCGCCGCTTTTAGATTGAGCGTATCGAAGGCCGTCTCAAAAAGCAGAGCGTCGACCCCGCCCTCAATTAGAGCGCTTATCTGCTCTTTATAAGAGGCGGCCATGGCATCGAAATCTACTGCCCTAAAGCTGGCATCGTCAACCTTAGGCGACATCGACAGGGTTTTATTGGTGGGGCCTATCGAGCCGAAAACCCAGCGCGGCTTGGCTAGGTTGGCGCGGGTATATTCATCGGCTACGCGCCGGGCCACTCGCGCCGCTGCCACGCAAATATCGCGGCAATACGCTTCGGTTCCGTATTCTGCTTGACCTAAAGTATTGGCACAGAAGCTGTTTGTCTCAACAATGTCGGCACCGGCATCGAAATACTGGCGGTGAACCCATTCTATGGCCTCTGGCTTGGTCAGCGAGAGAATGTCGTTATTGCCCTTTAAGGGAATGGGATGATCAGCAAAAATATCGCCGCGATAATCGGCTTCCTGCAGATTTTGGCGCTGCAGCATGGTTCCGGTTGCGCCATCTAAGACCAAAATACGCTGAGCCAGCGCTTCTTCTAACGACTGAGAAACTGGCGTATCGCTAATTGCGTTAGCCACCTTACAGCCCCTCCTGCCCCCAGGCCAGCAAAGCTATATCGCGGGCCAATTCTGCGGTCAGACGCGCCGTATCTAAAGGAGTGCCGTGCTTATGGTCGATACCGCAGATCTGCAAAAGCTCAATAGGCGCACCCTTCAGGGCCTCCAAGGCATCCCAAAGCTCGCGGGGAGCCAACCCCAGACCGACTGGATGCTTTACCGCCGGCGCCCACACGGGATCGACGACGTCGATGTTCACCATTAAATGGAAGGGCTGGCCGCCGATTTCCGCCAGCGCCGTGCGCAGAGCCACATCGATGGGAACCTCAAAGCCCGGCAGCAGGCGCTGATGGCTGCGCGCCCAGTCGCGCTCCATTTGGTTATAGCCTCTGGCTCCAACATACCATACCGTCTGCTGCGGCGGCACCGTCCCCAATTCGTAGGCATCGACCAAGGGACGCGTGCTGTTAGGAGCGACCAGGCCAGCGCCGATATAGATCACCGGCAGGGAGAACTCCAAGGTCGTATCACCCAAAAGAATTCTTACATATTCATTTACATCTTGGGTGTCGAAACAGCTAAACTGATTAAAATCTCGGTTTAATCGCGCTGAATAGCGCTGTACCTGAGCGGAGGCCTCGCGGATAAGCATGGCCGAGTCATCTCCGCCGCCGACCAAAAACTGTTGTTCGGGATCCAACTCATCGCCGAACCATTCTGGCAATTCCAAAAAGCCTACCATAGCCCCACCTCACGCAGTCTACACGCAAAAAAATATAATTAATAAAAAATAAAA
>JAFSXO010000180.1 GCA_017444045.1 bacterium
AACCAATGCCACGAATCCTTAACTAAATGGCATTGGCTAATACTGTAATTATTGAGAAGGTGGCATGGACAATATATCATCTTTGCGTTTAGCGCTTTGTGGCAGCAATCGCCTTATCTTGACCTTAGGGCTAATGCTGGCGCGGCGCGATCTGCGCTTGATGGGCATAGCCCCCAGTATGCCGGATACCGCTGCTTCTGCCGATGCTGTTCCCGATGCTGTCGTTAGGGTGCTGCATAGCACGCTGCTGCTAGGCTGTCCTGTTTACACCGAGCCGAGGGAGCTATTGCAGCAGTGCGACTTAGCTATAGCCGACGCAGGCATGTATCGCGCTTTGTCTGGTATGTCCGATAAACCGATAGCTATGATTGAGCATGCGGACGATGCTTTTTGTGAAGGCTATGAAGCGGTATGCCCTAGTTTTACCGCCGTCTGCTCCGATGACAGCTGGCTGTGTTCTCTGCGCTTTTCGTCCGAGGATGCTGAAGCGCTTATGGCCATGCGTAAGCTTTGGGACAGCCTAAAGCCGTCTAAGGAGCGTGGCAGCGATGCCTGTCTGCTCAGCTGGAAGCAGGCCTCGGATTTGATAGAGCTGTTATTCTCAGAGGGTCTGACGGCGTAAGTAACAGCATTAATAGTGGTACTTTTCGTGTTTTATTATTTTTTTGCCCAGCCCGTAAGCTTAGCGCTTTTGCAGCAGATAGGTGGTGGCATTGCCCCAGAACGGCAGGGCACGGTGCTCATGGCTGTCTAAAACACCGTAATGCTCGTTAAGCCTGATTAGCATTTCCTGGGTACGCTCGTTGTTCTGGCTGATGACCAGAAATACCCGGCCGTCTCTCCAGCGGTTAAATAGCGGCTGGCCAATCATCGGCAGATCAATGGGCAGAACGTCTAATTTCCCTGGCGTATACTGTTGCTCGATTCTTAGGCGGGTCTGTTCTGACTCGGGAAACACAAATTTTATGTGCTCGACGTCGTATGCCATGGCAAAGCTGTAGCCAGAATTTATGGTGTGTACCGCGATATGGTCCCCGGGCTGCTGGAGCTCCTGAATAAAGCGGTTGGTGTCATCCCAATACTGGTACCATAGACCGGTGGCGCAGGGGAAGCAGGCTATGTATATAGCTGCTGCCGCTAATATTACCGCGCTCAGCGCATAGCGTCCCCAGCGCTGGGCACCCGCGAAGCCGACGATGAGAAATGGCACCAGCATGGGGGCGGCATATCTTGGCTGCCAGGACAGTATGCCGAATACGTTGGCTAAATACAGTATCAGAGAGGGAATGGCAAAAACGGAAAACAGCAATAGGCCTTCCCAGCTGAATTTCCAGATTTTGTCTTTAATAATTGGTACCAGGGTGAAGAGTCCGGCGGCAAAGGCTAGCCATGTGCTTATATTTAGAATATTGAATGCGGCGCGGATATTCGACTCTAGCGTTTTGGTGTCGTAAGAGCCGCTCAGATAGCTGATAAGCGAATCGGCGTTGCAGCCGCAGAATATGCTAAACGGTGTATCGCGTACTCCCCGAAAGCTCATGACTATTGAGTGTCTGTCCATGGTGGCTGGGTGAGTGAAATAAACGTAAACCGTATAAGCTATTAAAGGAAGTGTCGCCGCGATTATGACTAGCAGCACGCTCAGACGCGCTTTTTTGTCGATATTCAGCTGCGGGGCGAGAAACAGCAGAAAAACGGTAAACAGTACTAGCACACCTTCGGCGTGCAGGCAGCTGCAGCCTAAAGCGGCTAAGCACAGAAGTCCCCAGCTAAGGCGCTTATGGCCGGTTAGGTAAGGAGCGTAAGGCTGGCCATCGCTGACAAGCGTGAGTACTCCAAGGGTTAGGGCGGTTATGGCGCAGGTAAGCGGGCCGTAGGTTCGCAGCTGGGCATCTGCCATGTAGGTGTTATAGCTAAACGCGTAACAGGCGGTAATCGTCAATGCCATAGGGTCGCTAAAATAACGGCGGCTCAGCAAAAAGGCGAATATGACCGAAATGCAGCTCAGGCATATCTGCGGCAGTCGCATTAAAAAGATCGATGTGGTATTTTGGATTAACGGATAAAGCAGAATGTTTATTGTGGGTGGATGGACGTCTGTGCGCAGCTCATAGAAAAGCTGTGACCATCCGGCCTTTGTGGTGAAGTAAACATATGCTTCGTCACCTGTCGCCGGCTGAAGGTATCCGACCATTAGCCGAACCGCTAAGCTCAGCAGTAAAAGAAGGGCAAAAATTCTTTTGCTGGTGGCTGAAATCCTTATTTTATCGCACACATCGTCCTCGCATCGGGCTATTAAAGGCTGAGGCTATCCAGATTAGATATAGCGTCCGCTAAAATCTTATCCGCGTCAAACCCCTCTACATCTAACATCTCAGCTTTGATGAGCGTGGTTTGGGGAATCCCAAAGTAATCCTCGGCCAGCGCTTTCATATAGCCAAAGCTGTAATCCTCCACATACGGGCCTCCCGCTGTCGTTACGTAAATGAGCCTTCTGGCCTGGCAGAGTCCCCTGGGCCTGCCGCTGGAGTCGAATTCGGTTACTATTCCAACCGCGTAAATATTTTCTATGTACAGCTTCAGCAGGGCGGGGAATGAAAGATCCCAATATGGAGCTGATATGACGATCTTGTCGGCGGCGGCAAACTGTTTGGCATATCGGAACATCTGATCGGTGTAATCGGCCTTTGATACTAGCGCGCTGCGTTTGTTTAGCTGCTCTCGTGATAAGGGCTGAAGGCCTTCGTTGGGCAGATACAGCTCCTGATATGGCTCACCCATTTTGTTCAGCACAGCGCGGGCCAGCAGATCGGTGCGGGATTCTTCTCTGACGCAGCTATTGACATAAAGTATCATAGTTTGGGACTCCAAAATGTTATCAAGCTATTATGAGGGCATCTTCGCCATGCAATGCGGACTGCCATTGTCGTGCCAGTCTTGCTGTGCAGTCCTGCCCAATAATTATCAATTTGTTGACTTAGTCAATGTTCCTATAGGCTTATCATCCTTGTAAGCAATGCGGAAAGACCAGACGCGTAAATCGGCTCGCAAAAAAGGATAATAATCGCCTTGGACAAAACAAATATTTTACTTATTTTTAATAAGGGACAATAAAGCTTAACGCATAGTCCGGAGGAAGACCACTATGGCCCTGGCAGAACGGCAGTCCGTCGCTTTATTAACCGACTGGCGCGGTACCGCAGCCCCCCAAATAAGCCAAACCTTGCTCCTGGCTGGATTCGCCCTGCTGATAAACGGCAGTCAGGATGAAGTCTTTCAGTATCCTCTGTTCGAGCCTACAGCTAAGGTGCTGGCCTTGCCGTTCGACGTTACCAACGAGGGGGCTATTAATTCCGTCTTAGCCCAGGGAGTCGATTATTTGGGCGGCATAGATGTCGTGGTCAACAACATTTACTTTTGGAACGATGCCGCTCTGGACGATATCACCGACATCATGTGGACCGAGGTGCTGCAGCGCGGCGTAAAGGGCACCTTTAATTTATGCCGAGCCTGCTCGAAGCTGATGCGGGCGCAGAAGTACGGCAAGATTATTAATATTATCAGCACCGCGGCGCTCACCGGAACTTATACCCAGTATGCTGCGGGCTGCGCGGCCATTCAGTCGCTCACGCGCTCGCTGGCTAAGGAGCTGGCACCCGATGTGCGCATTAACTCCATAGCTACAGGGCTGGTAGATGAGCCGTGGATTGATGCCGATGGCCCGGAGTTTCGGGCTCTGTTAACCAAAGATATTCCGCTGAAGCGCCTGTGCAGATGCGAGGATATCGCCGAAGCGGTCAGCTATCTGGCCTGCGGCGCCGATTTCATGACTGGCCAGATGCTGGTGCTCGACGGCGGCGAATCGATGGGCGGTTAGCATGGACGCTTTTTTCTGTTGGGATAAGCTTAACAATCTTATAGGCGTTTTATTTATCTCGGGCTGTATCGCCTGGCATACCTTCCAGGCCCGCCGGGGAGCGCGCCCCTTTATCCGCCGTCTCCCCGCCTTGGGAGCGCTCGACGACGCCATTGGTCGCGCTGTTGAAATGGGCAAGCCTGTGCTGTATATACCCGGTGTGGCCGATATCGACGATGCCCAGACTCTGGCATCGGTATCGGTGCTGGAGCGCGTCGCCGAGGATGTTGCCTCTTACGATATGCCGCTATTGGTACCAAACTGCTGCTCGGTGGTCATGTCGATGACCCAGGAGGTCGTGCGCAGCGCTTACGCCAAGGCCGGCCATCCCGAAGCCTTCCAGAGCGATTACGTGCGCTATCTGTGCGATGAGCAGTTCGGCTTTGCCGCCGGAGCCAGCGGAATTATGATGCGCGAGCGCCCCGCCGCTATTTTTTATATCGGCAATTTTTTGGGCGAAGCGCTGATCTTGGCCGAAAACGGCAACGCTAGCGGTGCTATTCAGGTGGCCGGCACGGCCACGGTTTCGCAGCTGCCGTTTTTCGTAGCCTCCTGCGACTACACGCTGATAGGCGAGGAGCTTTACGCGGCATCGGCTTATCTGTCTCAGGACCCCATGCAGCTGGGCAGCCTAAAGGGGCAGGACGCGGTTAAAGCCGTTATTATGTTTATTATCGTATTTGGCACCGTCCTTTATAGCTTGGGCTTTACCTGGGTGAAGGACCTGCTGACTCCGTAGTGAGTCCCGTAAAGGAGCGGTTATGAAGCGCGAAGTGCCCCTGATTATCACCTTTGTCGCCGGTGCGGTGATGATTGTTCAGTTCTACACCCTGCCCCTGTCCTGGCTCGGCGATCTCTTCAACGATTTCTTCAATATTATCGTCACCTGCGCTTATGTGCTCGGGGCGGCCAGCCTGCTGATAGCCAATGGCCGGAAGATTCAGCGCCAGGCTCCGGGCTGGGGTTACAACGCTGTCCTTCTGCTGTCCCTGCTGGCCACTCTTTTCTGCGGCTTCTGCATATTTCCGCAGGGCGGGCTTCCCACCGATGCGGGTACGCCCTTCGATTGGATATTCCAAAACGTGTATACGCCCATGTCGGCGGCCACTTACAGTCTTTTGGCGTTCTACATAGCTTCCGCCTCCTACCGAGCTTTCCGGGCGCGCTCTGCCGAAGCTACTATTTTGCTAGTCACGGCATTTATGGTGATGCTGTTCCGCATTCCTTTGGGCGAGCTGCTTTGGGAGCAGCTTCCCATTCTGCATTATTTAGATATCGGTGACTTTATCGAAACCTGGATTATAGGCGGTTTTAACACGGCCGGACAGCGCGCGATTATGCTGGGGGCGTCTGTGGGACTGATCTCGGTATCCTTAAAAATCTTGCTCGGTATTGAACGCTCGTATTTGGGGAGTGCTGACTGATGCTGGATAAGCTTAGCTCGTTGGATAGGCGCTGGATTTTTCTGGCCATTACCATAGCGGTGATAATACCTTTTGTGTTTCCTCTGGGTCTGCCCATAAAGGTTTCGCAGCAGACTAAGCAGTTCTACGAGTGCATTGAGCAGCTGCCCCAGGGCTCTGTAGTCTGCATGTCGTTCGACTATGGCCCGGGTACGCGGGTGGAATGCCATCCCATGGCGCAGGCGGCTCTGTACCATTTATTTACGCGCCGCTGCAAGGTTATCGCCCTGGCTCTGTGGCCTGAGGGAGCTTTATTCGCCAGAGAAGCCCTGCGCGAAGCCGCCAAGGAAACCGGGGCAGCCGAGGGCACCGATTATGTCAACCTGGGCTATAAAGCCGGCGGCGAGGTGGTGCTGCGCGGCGCGGGCGATGATCTGCGCGCCTTTTTCCCTAACGATATCGACGGCCGCAGCTGGGACAGCATTCCCATGCTGAAAGGCATAAAGGGGTGGGACACCATCGATTTAATCTGCGCCTGGTCGATGGGTAAGCCCGGGGTGCTGGAGTATGTACGCGTGGTTGGAGGCAGCTATCACCGCCCTATCATCACGGGAACTACAGCGGTAACCGCTCCCGAAGCTATGCCCTTGGTAAACAGCGGCCAGATAGAGGGTATTCTTCAGGGCATGCGCGGGGCCAGCGAATACGAAGTGATGCTAAAGCGTCCCGGTGCCGCCGCCCGCGGAATGGACGCTCTGTCGATGGCTCATGTGGCTATAGCTGCCTTTATTATCATGGCCAACGTGATATATTGGCTGAACAAACGCCGCGATAGGCGCAATTCTTTGGTAGGCGGAGGCGCATGATGGCAGTCAGCGGTCTTGATGTTTTCGGATTGTGGATCGGCGCGGCGCTTTCGCTGTGCATTTTCAGCTTTCTCTATCGCGACAATCCCTTTTATCGCCTGGCCGAGCACATCTTTGTCGGGGTGTCGGCGGGATATTATATGTGCACCGGCTATTGGCAGGTCCTGCAGCCCAACCTGATTGCCCGGTTGCAGGACGGCGATTGGCGCTATGCCATTGCCGCGGTGCTGGGAGGGATGCTGCTCATGCGCCTGTGGCCGAAATACGCCTGGGTGGGGCGCTGGCCTCTGGCATTTATGGTGGGCATTTATGCCGGGTATAATATCGTCTACACCATGCAGGCTCAGGTGCTGGCCCAGGTCAGCGATACTATTGTGTCCCTGTGGAATAATCCTGACTGGACGGCTACTCTGAAAAATTGGATTATTCTCGTCGGCGTCCTGACGAGTCTGGCCTACTTCTATTTTTCTGTGGAGCACAAGGGTGTCATCGGTCAGGCTGCCCGCGTAGGCGTTTGGGTGCTCATGATCACCTTCGGGGCGACCTTTGGCTATACGGTTATGGCCCGCGTCTCTCTGCTGGTGGGCAGGGTGATGTATTTTCAGGATGTGTGGACGCATACCGCTCGCTGGCTGGGTATTTCCTGACGCATTAATCCCAATGTATTAAAAAGTCTTTCGCGATGTATTATTCTGATGAGGTGCTGAGATGGCAAAGGATACGCAGCTTGAGCTTAAGTTTCATCCCGCCGCGGAAAACCCGGCGCGGGCCTGGCTTCTGGCTGGCTTTATCGGTTTTATGGGCGGGGTAATGTTCTTTGTGCTGAACAGCCCGCTTGTCGTCGGCCTGCTGCTTTTCATGATGATTTACAGCCTGGTGCCCTTCTTTTTCCCCACCTATTACCGTTTTGACAGCCAGGGTATAACCATGAAGCGTACCGGCAAGGAGCATGCCTATTCCTGGGACGATTACAGAAGCTTTACCATTCAGGATAACGGCATCGTCATCTGGGCCGAGGTTAGCGTGCCGAATGCCAATGATGGCTTCAGAAAGCGCATGAGCGCCCTGCGCCGTTCGGTCTTTTTCCCTATGACGCCGGAGATGATCGGACAGGCGGAGAGAATCCTGCGCCAGAAGCTGGCGCTGACTAAGGAGGCGCCAGCTTCTGGCAGCGCCAAGAAATAATGGGTGAAGCTCGCGTTTCTATAATGCTATATAATGCTATATAATGCTATATAAAGCTTATGCTGGGAGAATGAGCGTGGGAATAAACTGGTCTAATATGTGGTCGCTGCAGGGAGAGATGCCCGTTCCGTTAGACGCGGGCTCCGTTTGCGTTCCCCCAAAGCTGGAGGAAGAAAAGCGGGAGTTTCTCGAGAGGACGGCCGCGGCGATAGTGCGGCGGCATCTCACAGTTCCGGCTGTGCTGGCCTTGGAATCGCTGCGCCCTATGAGCTTTATCGGCAGCCAGGCCCTGCTGGTATTAAGTCCGATGCTGAGCTTGGCTGTAAGCGCCAGGGATCTGCAGACGCTTTATTCTCTGCTAGAAGAGAGGAACGGAATAGAGCTGCTTCTGGAATTCATCGAAAAATACGATAGCGAATGGCGCGGATAGTCATGGAAACACCTCATTCTATCATAGCAACCGACTGCGGAAGCACGACGACCAAGGCCATTCTCATCGAAGAGCACGGCGGAGAATACCGTCTGGTTGCGCGGGGCGAAGCTCCCACAACTGTAGAGGCTCCGGCTGAGGATGTCACGTTAGGCGTTCGCAATGCGATAGCCGAGCTCTCCGAGCTTATTGGCCGTCCCTTACTGGACAGCCAGCGCAGCATCATCAAGCCGTACGATGGCCGGCAGGGTGTCGATATGTATCTCTCAACGTCCTCTGCCGGCGGTGGCCTGCAGATGGTCGTGGCCGGTGTGGTCCGTCAGATGTCGGCCGCCAGCGCCCAAAAAGCCGCCTTGGGAGCGGGGGCGGTGGTTATGGAAGCCTTTGCCGCCAACGACCGGCGCCTGCCCCATGAAAAGACCGAGCTGATCCGCCACCTGCGCCCCGATATGGTGCTTCTGGCCGGCGGCATCGATGGCGGCACCAAAAAGCACGTTATCGAGCTGGCTCAGCTCTTTGCCGCTGCCGATGCCCGTCCACGCCTGGGCAGCTCTTACCTTTTGCCCATTATTTATGCCGGCAACGCCGAAGCTCGCGACGAGGTGCGAGAAATACTTCAGGATAAGGTGGCCCTGGAGATAGTAGACAATTTGCGGCCAACCTTAGAGGCTGAGAATCTGCGTCCCGCCAGGATGAAGATCCAGGAGCAGTTTTTGGAGCACGTTATGGCTCATGCCCCGGGCTATCCCAACCTTATCGCCATGGCTGACCGCCCCATTATGCCCACGCCGGCTGCTGTGGGGGCGATTATTCAGCGCATCGCCGCGAAGTATAAGGCAAATGTTGTCGGCATCGATATCGGCGGCGCCACTACCGACGTCTTTTCGGTCTTTTCTGGCGTATACAACCGCACGGTTTCGGCCAATTACGGCATGAGCTATTCGATATCGAATGTTCTGAGCGAAGCCGGAGTGGACAATGTAAAGCGCTGGGTGCCCTTTGATATTGCCGACAACGCGCTGCGCAACAGCCTGAAGAATAAGATGATCCGCCCTACCTCGATCCCCTACACCAAAGAGGACCTTCAGCTCGAGCAGGCGCTTTGCCGCGAGGCTCTGCGCCTCTCGTTTGAGCAGCACTGTCTCCTGGCCACGGGGCTTAAGGGCGTGCAGAAGCAGGCCGACATAGGGGCTATGTTCGATCAGGACGGCGGCGAGGGCTCTTTGGTCGATTTGCTGGCTTTAGATATGATTATCGGCTCGGGCGGCGTTCTTTCCCATGCCCCTAAACGCGAGCAGGCCGCGCTGATGATGCTCGACGCTTTCCTTCCGGAAGGGGTAACCCGGCTGGCCGTGGACTCGATCTTTATGATGCCGCAGCTCGGTGTGCTCGGCGAGGTTTACCCCGATATCGCTACGGCGGTATTTGAAAAGGACTGCTTAGTTGCCCTGGGCACCAGCGTGGCACCGGTTGGGCCGGGCAAAGCGGGACGTACCGTGCTGACCGGGAAAATCGGCGATGAACATGTCGATCTCAAATACGGTGAGCTTAAGCTGCTGCCTTTAGAAGACGGCAAAACCGCGTATGCCGAGCTCCAGCCGGCGCGCGGGTTAGATGTCGGCGCGGGGCGGGGGCGCCTGTGGAAGGGTGAGCTGAGCGGCGGATGTGTCGGAATACTGCTAGACGGTCGGGGCCGGCGCCCCTTTGGCTGGGCGTCTGCTCCCGAGCAGCGCTTGGATCAGGTTAGACGCTGGGCCGAGGCCGCTAAAGCTTGAGAGGGAGTTTGCTGTGGGAAACGCTTACGTACCGGGATTAAAGGTCTTAGAGCACACAACCCTTCATTTGGAACGCCGTCTGCCGCTTAAAGGCCGCGTAGAGGTACGTTTGGGAGATAGGGTTACCCATGATCAGATCGTGGCCAGAACGGAGCTGCCGGGGCGCGTGGAGATGATCAACGTGGCCGCCAGGCTGGGTATAGACGCTGCCGATGTGCCGGCGCATATGCTGTGCCAGAGCGGAGATTCTGTGCAGCAGGGCCAGGAAATTGCTCGCAGCCATGGTTTCTTCGGTTTGTTTAAGGACAGCCTGACCGCTCCGATCAGCGGCACCCTGGAGTCGGTCTCTTCGGTGTCGGGGCAGGCGGTGCTGCGCGCTCCGGCGCATACCGTTTCCATCACCGCCTATGTCGATGGTGAGGTAAGCGAAATCCTGGGAGACGAGGGCGTGATCGTCACCGCCGGCGGAGCCTTGGTGCAGGGCATATTTGGGGTCGGAGGCGAAAGTGCCGGCCCGCTGCGCTGTTTGGCCTCAGATCCCGAAGCTGTGCTGCTGCCGGAGCAGCTGCTTCCCGAGCATCGCGGCTGTATCGTTGTGGGAGGTTCGCTCGTCACCCTGCCGGTCTTGCGCCGCGCTGTTGAGCTGGGAATAAACGGCTTGGTCGTGGGAGGCATAGACGACGGAGTACTGCGCGATTTCTTGGGCTATGATCTGGGTGTAGCCGTTACCGGCTCAGAGGACTTAGGGCTGACTTTGATTATCACCGAGGGCTTCGGCCCTATAGCCATGGCTCAGCGCACCTTTGGGCTGCTAAAAAAGCATGAAGGCGATTTGGCTTCTATCTCTGGGGCCACGCAGATTAGGGCCGGGGTTATACGTCCGGAGATCGTCATCCCCTGCGATGCGCCTGCGGGCGAAGAGGGGGGCGGAAGCGCTGAGCCTGAGCTGGCCGTGGGTACGCTGGTCAGGCTTATACGCGAGCCTCATTTCGGGGCACTGGCGCGGGTGCGCTCTCTGCCCATCGATCTGGCAGAAATACCTACCGGTGCCAAGGTCAGAGTGGCTGAAGTAGAGCTCCTTGACGGGTCCTCTCTGCGGATTCCCGGAGCAAACTTGGAAATAATCGCAGAATAAAAGCATTTTTCTTGTTTTTAAAAAATGGTATTTCAATCTTTAGCGAATTAATATGATTCCGTAATTATCTTTTTTAATTCACCGTATCTGGAAAGGTTACCGTAAGATGCGCATAAATAAATATGTAGGGATAGCAGGGGCATGCGTGCTGACAGTAGGCTTGTTTGCTGCACCTCTTCTGGCTGAAAATGATTCGGCCGCAAAATTTGACGCTACTATTAGGGTAGCTATGGCTTCACCTAACAGCGCCAAACGCTTATGCTCTATGACTTGCGCAAAGGGTGAGCAGAGCGTTATGCCTGACGGTGTTCGCGTGCTGGTAAAAACCAGCGACAGAGGAGATCAGGTCTCATCGTATTTGTCTAATCACGGCGGGAAGGTTAATTCTCGCCATGGCAGCATTGTCAGTGTCACGCTGCCTTATAATGCTTTGTCAGGCTTGGCCAAGCTGAACAGCGTAAGCTTTATTGAGGCTTCCAAACGCTTGGATCTGCAGAACGATTTGGCGGCCAGTGACGATGTCGGCACCAAGCTAGCTTCTATCCTAGAGACTAATCCCAATTACAACGGCAATGGTGTATGGGTAGGCGTTATCGATACAGGCATTGACACCACCCTTGATGCGTTCAAGGATGAAGAAGGCAAGTCGCGCATATCGTATTTCTGGAATATGAGCGAAAACGACAAGACGCGCTATCCGACTGTGGTAACTCCCGAGGGTGAGTCGCGCACTTATTCTTATGGTTCGGAGTATACTGCGGCCGATATAGACAGCCAGAATGAGGATTCTCCCATCTTTAACGACACGGGAGCGCACGGCACTCACGTGAGCGGTACTATTGGCGGGCGCGATACCTTATACCCCGGCATGGCTCCGGCGGTTAAATACGTTGTGGTAAGCGATGGCACCAGCGATGAAGCCGATTCTGCTGATATGTGGACTGGGGCCGGAAGCGGAACAACCCTAGACGCTTTGGAGTATATTCTCAGTCGGGCCAACGAGGCGGGAGTGCCGTTGGTGGTCAATATGAGCCAGGGCACTCTGCTGGGGCCGCACGATGGTTCAACGCTGTTCGAGCAGGCTATTCAGTCCGATATCGAGGAGCGCAATCTGATATTCTGCGTATCCGCCGGCAATGACCAAGACAGCGCCAAGAATGCCGAGATCACCATTCCTGCGGGAGGTAGTGAAGAACTGACGTTGTTCGGGGATATTTACCCCGAGATTTATGATGACGTTCTCTATAGCGCCATCGATATTTGGAGCACCGGCAATCCGAAGCTCGACATCACGCTTATAGGTAACGGCACCGAGCGTACAATCGCTTATGGCGAGAGCATTGACACCTATGAAGACTTTGGCAGCGGTATTAAGGTCGCCTGTGCGACAGAGCTGAATTCCCCGCTAAATGGCGATGATCACTACCTGATCAATTTCCATGGCAGTGCCTTTATGTCTCTGCGCATTAGATTTACCAACAACGGTACCGAGGATGCTAAGGTTAACGCTTATCTGCAGCGCAATACAGATTCGTATTTTGAGGATCATGTCGGCGGCGGTACGTTAGGCTTGCCGTCAACTACGCCTGGAGTTATCACCGTCGGCTGCTACAGCTCCCGTGTTGAGTGGCAGAATAAAGACGGAAAGATCTATAGCAACGACAATGATTTGGGCCAGATTACCTCATTCTCGGGAACTGGACCGGTGCGCAAGCCCGATCTCTATAAAGGTGTAAATGCTGTCAAGCCCGATATCGTTGCCCCTGGCTCAATGCTGATATCTCAGATGTCGACTGGCTCAGAAATGGGTGAGGCATATATTATCGACGATCTTCACGCTGCTATGCAGGGCACGAGCATGTCCGCACCGGTGGTTACCGGTACTGTAGCTCTTATTCTGCAGAATATGCCCGATGCAACAGCAGAGCAGATTAAAGAGATCCTCTTCGATATGGCGTATACCGACGATTTTACCGGTGAAGTTCCCAACGTCGTATATGGCCATGGCAAGCTCAATGCCAACAGCGTGGAAAGCTCGAAGATCGTGTCTCCGAAGCCGTCCATTGCCGAGATAACTCGCAGCAAGACTGAGGCTACAGATCTGATCGTGACCGGTGTGAATTTCACTCCCGCTATCGATGTCTATGTCAATGGCCTAATGTGGGATCCTTCGTTGGTTACCTTCCAGGACAACGGCACGCTTATTCTGCACAACGTGTTTGGCAAGGCTTCTCCGCTGAGCGAAAACGGAGATGTCGAAGTCAAATCCGTTAAGGTGGTCAACCGCTTGGGCAAAGATGGAGCTAACAGCTCTGAGCTGACCGTTAACGAAAAGGAAAGCTCCACCATCGACAACCTTAAGGCTGGCTCTGGCGGATGCTTTATCGCTACCGCTGCCTACGGTTCCTATCTGGAGCCCGAAGTCATGACTCTGCGCCGCTTCCGCGATCGCAGTCTCATCACCAATGCTCCTGGCCGCATGTTCGTAAAGCTGTATTACACCTACTCTCCGCCGGTTGCCGACTTTATTGCCGCGCATCCCAGCGCCCGCTTTGCGACCCGGGTAGCTTTAACCCCTATCGTTTATTCCGTCGGCCATCCCGGTATCGCGATGATGCTGGTCTTGGCATTCGGAGCTGCCGGTGCCACCCTTTATCGTCGGCGTCGGTCTGATGAAAAGGCTAGCTAATCGCTTCTTTTGTCTGTAGGCAGAAGCTAAGCCTCCCGGCTCTGCGGATCGCGGAGCCGGGATTTGTTTTTAAGCGGTGCCGCTGCATAAGCGGTTGCCGCGCAAAAAGCGAAATAATTGCGTTCTGCTCTTGACTTGCAGGGCTGTTTTTGTTAATATCCCATTCGACCCTAGGCTATGCTGTTTGCTGTCTCCGGCATTGGGCATTGCTCAGGGCGACTAAAAAAGGCCGCTGTGCCTATGGCCCTCGCTAAGAATGAGGGTTTGGAGGAAATTATAATGGCTACTAAACAGGAAATTATCGCCAAGTATCGCGCTCATGAATACGATACCGGTTCTCCCGAGGTTCAGATCGCTCTGCTGAGCGATCGCATTGCTCACCTGACCGAGCACCTCAAGACCCACCAGAAGGATCACCACACCCGCCGCGGTCTGCTCATGCTCGTCGGTCAGCGCCGCCGCTTGCTGCGTTACCTCACCAAGGTCGACATCAACCGCTACCGTTCTATCGTGGAGAGACTCGGTCTGCGCCGTTAGCTTTAGGCGCAAGATGCGCAGGCAATAATTATTCATAGCGCTAAGGGTTGGCAGTTATTCGCCGACGAGAAGCGCAAATGCTAGCAAAAACGCTCTGTTATTCTATAGGTATAACAGGGCGTTTTTTTTATGCAATGCTTATAAGTTAGTATTTCGCGAACATGTTCGCGCTGCACCAGCTTCCGCGCCGGCACTGCTTCGCTTCGCTCAGATGTGCCTTGCGCGGAACTGGTTACGCGCTGTAATCTGCAGGTCACAGCTGGTGGGAAAACCGAGGTTTAACGCATGTTGTGTGCTAACTTATACGCTAATGTACAACGCAGCGCTAACGCACATGAATAATCAGTCCCAATGCCATTGATTCCTTAAGTTAATGGCATTGGGTGAGAGCCAATGTCGTTTAG
>JAFSXO010000181.1 GCA_017444045.1 bacterium
CTACTGTTCGACATCCTAAAGATGCCCTGCGTGCGCCGTTGCTGCATCGATGCCAGCGGTTTGGGAATGAATTTGGCCGAGGATGCCCAGACCGCTTTTGGACAGTACAAGGTCGAGGGAATAACATTCAGCGCCCCTGTAAAGGCCGAGTTGGCCACCAATCTGCGCATCGCCTTTGAGGATCACACCGTACAGATTCCCGCCCTGCGCGAGCTGCGCGACGACCTGCACTCCATTAAGCGCGTGGTTACCATCGCCGGCAATGTGCGCTTCGATGCCCAGCGCTCCGAAACCGACGGCCACGCCGACCGCTTCTGGGCACTCTCTCTGGCCGTACATGCCGCCAAAGAGGGGGATGCTGGCCTGCCCTGGGCCCACAGCGGACGCCAGCGCGAAAGCTATGACATGCTGCGCGGCTACTGAGCCGCAAAGGAGCTGCCGATATGGCCAAAAGAGATTACACCCAGGAAATAGCCACAGCTCTCAGAGCCGGCTTTTATCAGAACCTAAGCTTTAAGCTGCCCGATCCCGATCCGATCCTGGCCAAGCTAGGCCACCGTCAGGAGATATATGCGCAGATTTTAGCCGATGCCAAGGTGTGCGCCTGCGTAGAGCAGCGCAAGGCTGGCTGCCTGTCTATGCTCTGGGACATTAAGGGCGATGAGGCCAGCGCCGATGCTATAGAGATTATCAGGCAGGCCATGCAGCGCTTAGGTATGCCCTCACTGATTAGCGAAATACTTAACGCCGTACTTTGGGGATTCCAGCCTCTAGAGGTTATGTGGGAGGTACGCGGCGGGTTAACCCTGCCTGCCAGGGTTATCGGCAAGCCTGCGCACTGGTTCTGCTTTTCTGCCGACAACGAACTGAGATTCCTGAGCGTAGACCATCCCGACGGTGAAGAGCTGAGAGACCGCAAATTCTTGCTGGCCCAGCACAATGCCACGTATATAAATCCTTACGGCGAGAAGCTTCTGCCTAAGTGCTTCTGGCCAGTGATGTTTAAGAAAGGCGCGTGGAAGTGGTGGGTTACGGCAACTGAGAAATTCGGCAGTCCGTTTATCCTAGGCAAGGTGCCGCGCGGCACCGATCAAACCGAAATTGCTAAACTGGACGAGAGCCTGCAGGCGCTGATCCAGGACGTTACGGCCGTTATTCCCAACGATACGGCGGTTGAGATTATGGACGGACAGAGCGGAAGCTCGGCCTCTGCGCCTCACCGTGAGCTTATAGAGCAGTGCAATGCCGAGATTGCTCTGGCAATTTTAGGCCAGACTCTGACCACCGAGGTGGGCAGCACCGGCAGCTACGCAGCATCCAAGACCCACAACGATGTCAGAGCGGATATTATCGCCGGCGACAAGCGCATGGTAGAAGAGACGCTGCAGACCCTGGTTGACTGGATATACGAACTGAACTGGAGCGGCAGCACTCCCCCTAAATTCTCCATGTGGGATGAGGAGGATGTAGACAAAGCCCTGGCTGAGCGCGACAAAATCCTTACCGAAACCGGCCTGAAGTTCACGAAGTCGTACTACATCAAATCTTATGGCCTGGCCGAAGATGACTTTGAGATTACTGAGCCGCAGGAGAGCCAAGGCGCTGCCTTCGCTGAAGCGCCTGCAAAGGCGCATTTAACAGGTGTTAAACGGCCGTTTAACGCTTACACTTACCAGCTAGACGGAGCCAAAATCAGCGACTTCGGCAAAGCCCTGATCGCTGTGGTAGACAGGCTGATAGACGAAGGCCAGGGCTATGAGGATGTCCGGCAGAGCATAGAGACCGCTTATCCCCAGCTTCCTACCGATGAGATGGAAGAGGCTTTAGCGCGCGCCTTTTATGTGGCAGCGATTGAGGGCAGGCTATAAATGGCTGACAACGAGCAGAGAGATAGCGCTGAAAAACCGCAGGCCAGCATCAGCTTTTTCGTAAAGAATGAGGCGGCCAGCCAGGCTATGGCCAGACGCAAGGTTGAAGACCGCGGCAATGACGAGCACGAAGCGGTCACCATGTCGTGGAACTGGCGCGATACCTGGCAGGAGGAGCATAAGCGGGCCTTTGTGGTGGCAAAGATGGCCAAGGCTGACCTGCTGACAGAAGTGCACGCGTCTCTGCAGAAAGCCATTGATGAGGGCCTCTCCTTTGAGCAGTGGAAAAAGGAGATCGTGCCCAAGCTAGAGGGCAAATGGCTGGGCAAAACCATCGGCCAGCTCTGGGATGAGCTGTCTGACGAAGAAAAGGCCAAACACGAACCGCCATCTGCAGAAGAGCGGGAGAAGGTTATTGCGCCTAAGCGGCTGGAAACTATATTTCGCACAAATATGGCCGTGGCCAACGCTGCCGGGCACTATAAGCAGCTTATGGATACCAGGACCATTTACCCGTACTGGCGTTACGTAACCCGCGCAGATCCACGGGTTCGCGATGCCCATAAGCCGTTGCATAACAAGGTTTTCAAGTGGGACGATCCTTTCTGGGAGACGTTCTTTCCGCCGAACGGATTTCGCTGCCGCTGCCATGTATCGCCGATGACTAAGCGCCAGGTGGAGCGCGATCCTAAGCTGCGCATCGAGGAGAGCAACATCACCGAGGGCGAGGATGGGCGCAAAATACTGGATCTTGGCGGCAGGTATTACCGCAACGATCCGGGCTGGGATTATAACCCTGGCAGCGGCGTGGAGCATCTGATCAGCCAGGCTAAAAGCAACGCTAAAGGGCGCCCGCCGCGGGTGCAGGCGGATCTGGAAGCCGACCTGGCCAGGAAGGAAGCTGAAGAAGAAGCACAGCGCAAAGCCAAAGAAGATGCCGAAAAGGCTGCAGCAGAAGCACGTGTACGCGCTCAGCGCATCGACGATGCTCGGACTCAGTACAGCAAGAGCATAAAGCCTACTTTGGATAAAGCCAAGCAGATACAGAGCGATCAGCACACTTTATCGCGGTCTTTGGAGATTCACCCCTACACAAGAATTACTCAGGCCAAAGTGGACAAGCTAATAAAGGACCAGAAGCCATCGGAAAAGCTTTTGAGGACTCACGAAGCTATTCTGCAGCTTGACACTACTGCAGAAGCAAAGAAGCTCGCAGGCGAAAATGAGCGTATTGCCAGCAAGGGTAACCTAACCAAAGACGATATAGCCGCCATACAAAGGAACGCCAACAGAATTAAACGCTTAGAACGCATCCAAAATGGCCTAAACAGCAGACTAAGCAACGCTCAGGAGGCGATAGAACTATATCCTGAGACTGAAGCTAACGCAATCGCCGACACTATCTTTAATGCAGCTGGTGGCAAAAACGACGACAAAGAGAGAACTGTCGATGAAAAGCGCGATGAGATTGCTCAAAACTGTGATTTGGAGCGGGTTATAGCCGACCAAGAACGGCAGATCC
>JAFSXO010000182.1 GCA_017444045.1 bacterium
AGATGACCTCGGCGCTTTCCAGCGATGAGCCGCTAAAGCTGCAGGGTGCTGATTCGTTTGGCGGCGGCATGGCGCCGAAGATGACCTCGGCGCTTTCCAGCGATGAGCCGCTAAAGCTGCAGGGTGCTGATTCGTTTGGCGGCGGCATGGCGCCGAAGATGACCTCGGCGCTTTCCAGCGATGAGCCGCTAAAGCTGCGGGGAGCTGATTCGTTTGGCGGCGGCATGGCGCCGAAGATGACCTCGGCGCTTTCCAGTGATGAGCCACTAAATCTGCGGGGAGCTGATTCGTTTGGCGGTGGCATGGCACCGAAGATGCCATCCTCGACGTCTGGCAATGGGGGCTTTGATCCGATGAGTCCCTCTGCTTTGGCTGGCGGAATGGCGGTTATGGGAGCTGCTTCGGCAGCTTCTGAAGGGGCTATGCAGGGCGGAGCTAATCGTGCTGAGATTGACACTATCCCCTTGCTTCGCGTCAGCGACAGCGTGAAAGCGCGCCAGGAAGCCGCCGCAGACTCATTTAGTAACAGTCCCTCTCCCAGTAACAGTCCCTCTCCCTTTGGCAATAATGGAGGCAGAACCGCAGCCTCCGGAGCGCCCAACAGCAATGGTATGCCGGTCTTCGGAGCTGGGGCCGCCGCCAGCGCAGCCGTTAGCAGTATGGGCGGCAAAAGCGGCGGTTTTGTCAACGATGTGCCTCGAAATGTACCTCTTGTAGACGAAAATGCAGCGCCGTCAGGGCCGGCCTCTTCAGAGCTGGGGCCGTTTAATGGTGGTGCTGTCAAAACTGCCAAGGCTCCGTCTTCTGCTGCCGGCAATAGCATAGCTTCGAGAAATAGTATAGATTCGCGGGATATTGCTTCTGAAAGAAAGCCGAACCTGGCTTCTTATGAAAGTGGACAGGATACCGACAGCAGCTATGGTGGCGAGGAAATAAACGATAATCTGGTTTTTTCCATATTCGTTCTGCTCTGCTGCTGCCAGCCGTTGGGTGTAGCTTCTCTGGTCTGCTCCATTCTGTGCCGAAGCAAACGCAATGACGGCAATTATGAGAGCGCTATGAAATTTGCGTCTTGGGCTAAGATAATTAATATGATAGGTTTTATCTTAGGTGCATTAGTCCTTATTTTATGGGCTTTTATTACCTTTACGTCAGGAGATATTAGCTAGTAAATTTGGTGTAGCGCAACTACTCCGAGAAATAGGGAATAATTCGGCTATGGCGACGGAAAGCGCAGAAGGAGAACAATATGGCACTGTGCCAAAATTGCGGTCAGGCTATTGACGATAATTTAGCTTTTTGCACCAAATGCGGGCATCCTTGCCAAAATGCCAAGGCTGATTTGCTGTCGGGAGCAGACAGCAGCTTTGGGCTTTCCTCTGTTGACGAGCTGCTGGAGGCAAACTCTGACCAGGATTTGCTGAACTATTCCTTTGGCATTGATACTAACGTAGGCCGGCAGTCTGGCGATAAGCCCCGCGAGTCCAGGGCAGCGGATAATTACGCTGACAGGCTGAGCGGTGCTTTGAATTTTGATGGCATCTGCAGTTCGTCGTCGTTGGATGTAAGTCTGGGTTCGGATTTGTCCGCACTCAGCAGTGATTCAGATGGCATCGGCACAGCGGCGACTCTTTCGCTTCCAGACAATTCTCTCGATATTAAAAGCGCTGCCAGTACCTTGGAATTTCCGTCCGCAGACTTGGACTTCGGAAACTCCGGTACCGCTCTTGCGAATGCTTCTGTTAAAGACGCGCGAGCTTTAGCAACGGCTTCTGCGAAAGACACGCGAGCTATAGCGGCTGCCGCTGCCAATAAAGGGGCAGACGGGCGTACTTCTGCCATTAATGGTTTAACCGATGACGTTCGCAGCGCTGCTGCGGGGGTGGGCTCTGTCAGCCGAGGTATAAGCAGGATACGCGAGGGAGCTGAGCGCGGTCAGAGTCTTGAGCTTCGCACAGCGGTAAGCTCTATTAAAGAAGGAGCTTCTGATGTTATCTCTGGCTCTAAGCAGATAGCTACCGCGGCAGGCAGGATTAAGCAGGGTGCCAGCAATATCCGCGTTAGCGATCTCCGTTATGAGGATGTACCTACTGCGCTCGCCGCTTTGCGAGAATGTGTTGAATTGTCAGATCCTACCAACAAGGCAATGGTCAGGCTGCACAGTCAGTTAGCTGAGCTGACTCAGGCAGACGTGCCGAATAGTGCCGCTTTTGCCGAAATTAGAAATAAATTGGGTGAAGCTGAGCAGGTCTTGTCCCACCTTTCCGATGGTACAGACGCGGCCAGATCCATAATCCTTTCTGCCGATAGGAGCAAAGGCGCAGGCGGCGCCGCCAGCCTTCAAGCTTCTAGCCTGATAGAGCGGGCTGACAGGATTGTCGCTTTGCAAAAGACCTATCGCGAGCAGGCAGATGAGCTGGTAGAGTGGTGGAGAAAGAATAAAAAAAGCTTGTACAAGGCTGGCGCTGCGGTAGCGCTGGGGGCGGCTGTGTCAGCGGGGATGCAAGCTGTCAAGGGAAATGGCGAACAGGGTATTCTTCAGGTTCGTAGCGATAGCGCTCCTAGGCCATCCAGTCTGCCAGATGTGTCGCGCTGTTTGCAGGATTGTTTAGACGCTTCGGCTGCCGGCATAAAAGCTGTCTCTCAGGTACGCGTTAGGTTAAATTTCATCTTGAAGCGGCTTCGTCCCGGAAAGCCCATGTATACATTGCTAACCGACAAGCTTCAGGAAACCGATCAGCTTATTGAAGACCTGTCTACGTATCAGACTAGTGTTAAGAGAATTAATTATTTGGTAAATTCTTCTGACGCCAGACAGATTGACGGCAGTGCTCTATCCGACTTGCTTGGAAAGGCAGAACAGGTCAAGAATCTGCAGAACGCTCTAAAGGATAGGGCCGATGAACTGGGCGGTTGGTGGAAGAAGCATAAGTCTGGTATATGCGATGTAGTAGGTGACGATATTCTTGACGCTACCTCGACTAAATCATTGTTGTCCGATAAGTATTTGTTTGGCTCTGGCAGCCTGTCGGATGGCTCTGAGGATGATTTAGGATATGACGGCTCAGACACCAGTACTGGTGGCACTACTAAAGTCCATGTGGTGTTATCTGTTCTTAATTTATTATTGTGTCCTATTCCTTTGCTGGGCTTTGTGGCTCTTGGGCTTACAGTGGTGTATTTTTTCGCCGTACAGTCTGACAATTACGAACGGGCTAAAACCTATTCTTCCCGGATATGGGCTCTAAATATATTTGGTCTACTGTGTTTTGCGTTAGGGAAAATGATTAGATTGTAGCGTTTCGCAAATGATAGACCGCTAGACATAATAAAAGCGCGTAACCAGTTCCGCGCAAGGCACATCTGAACGAAGCGAAGCAGTGCCGGCGCGGAAGCTGGTGAAGCGCTTTATTGTTATGCATTATTTAATGCTTAGTGCATGAACGACTGAATCAGACCGGGAATGGCCATCGCGAGGGCAATGCCTACGCCGACCAGCGACTCGCCCGCGATAATACCGGAGGCCACGGGCACCGTGTATTTGTCGTTGATTTCCGGTCTGTACTTCTCCAGCCAAGTGGCTATGGCCGCGCCGATGAACATGGACAGGGAATTATAGAAGGGGATGACCATGGCTAAGCCCACGCCGGTGGCGGAGGGAATGTAGTCGCGATACTTGGGGAACCACTTTTCCAAGAGGGGAATGAGGATACCGATCAGACAGCCGATGCCCATGCCCCAGCGGGCGGTGGGATGCAGCGCGGCAAAGCCATCGGACAGCAGGCGGGCCACCTTTTCCCAAACCTGGGCGGAAGGCGCGGGCCAGGTCGTGCTTCCCAGGACGCTGGCGTCGGGGACAATCAGATAAAACGCGGGCACTACGACGAGCGTACCGGCAAAGATGCCGCAGAACTGGGCGATGAACTGGCGACGGGGATTAGCGCCTAGCACATAGCCGCTCTTAAGGTCGGTTAGCAGGTCGGCGGAAGAGCCGGCAACGCCTGCGGTCAGACCGGCGGTCATCAGGTTGGTGGTCATGCTTGAAGGAGCGATCAGGCCGAAGGTCAGCTGGGTGATTTTGCCCATGGCGCCTACGGGAGTAATATCGGATTCGCCGGTAGCGCGGCAGGCTACCAAAGCCAGGAAGAAGGAGGCGATGACGGCGATTAAGCCCATCCACCAGGTGACGTCGAATACCATGTGCAGCAGGATGATGGCGCCAATGCCAGAGAAGCCTACGCCGGCGACAAACCACCATGAAGGAACTTCAATGTCATCCATGGGATCGTGGGTCTCTTCGTGCTTTTTGCCAAATATGGCCCCTAAACCGCTGAAGGCGCGCATCATGGTCTTCCACTGCATGGCGAACATCGTTAAACCGGAGGCGACCATTATAGCCGCGCCAGTCCAGGTGCTCCAGCCTACGATGGTGCGATAGCCGCTGCCTTCGCTGATACCGTTGATGTCGATAGCGCCGAGGCTGGTCATCCAGGGAGCTAAAACGGCATAGGTAATTAAACCGCCCAGAAGCATGGACCAGGCCACGCGCCAGCCCACCAGAGCGCCGGCCGCGATCATTACGCCGCCGATGTCAAAATTTAGCGTCCAGGCCGCTAGGGGCTTGCCGCATATGGTGAGCGCGCCCAGGCCGGGGAAGCTGGCTGAGCTGGGAATCCAGGGCAGGTTGAATTTTCCCCAGGTAGTTGTGGTTATATCGCGTATGGCGGCTACCAGGCCGCCAAATAATCCGGCAAAGCCCAAGGCGCGGGCCTTCTGCATGGCCTCGGCGCCTTTAGAGTGCAGGCTGCGCAGGGTTTCGGCGCAGGCTACGCCGCTGGGGAATTTTAGCTGTTCAACGTTGATCATCTGGCGTTTCATGGGAATTGCCATGCACACACCCATAACGGCCAGGAGGAAGGTCCAGAGCGTAAGCACGCCCCAGCTCATGTGATGTCCGGTAATCAGCAGATAAGCCGCGATGGCGGAAACCATGGTGCCGCCGGTGGAATAGCCCGCCGATGAAGCGCAGGACTGCATGCAGTTGTTTTCTAGGATGGACATCTGCGTGGGGAAAAGCTTGGGGAAACAGCTGTGCAGGGTTGTCCAAATGGCATAAGACAGAATGCAGGCGGTGATGGCCACTCCCAGCCCCCAGCCAGTCTTAAGGCCTACGTACAGGTTTGATAGCGACATTACACCGCCGATGAGCGAACCCATAATTACGGCGCGCCAGGTTAGCTGAGGAATGCGGTCGCCCTGGTATACGGTGTGGAACCAGTGGTGCTCTGGGTCCTCGCTAGCGGGATCGTAATCCTTCGAGACCTCTTTGGGTGCGTTGGCGTCGGTATCAGTTGCTGTGTCTGCAGCGCCGGAATGCTCTGTTTGCTGGGCTGTAATGCTATCGTCTGTTTTGTCGTCTTTTGGGGCATTGTCTAGATTCGCGGGATTGGCAGAATCTTTTGTATTTTCAGAGGGTGTGCTCAATGAT
>JAFSXO010000183.1 GCA_017444045.1 bacterium
CGCTGTAAGATACCTGGTCTACTCGGTCTAGGGCTGTGCCGGTGAGCTTAAGGTAGCGCTTGCCGCCGTCGTTGACTACGGAGTAGGCACCGGCTTCGGGCTGAGTTGGCGCGATATCGGCAAACGGCCCATACACGAAGGCTGTGCTGCTGACGTTGTCGCTGCTTCTGTTATAAGCAATCTTGTAAGCGTCGGGCAGGCCGACAGAGCTGCCCATCAGATAGCTGCTTAGAGCGCCGAAGTTGCTAATATTTACCCTGAACGCCTGCTTGGCGGAGTCGTAAGACGATATGGCGCAGGTGACGGGGCTGCTGCTTCCCTTGGCTATGGTAACGGTGCCGGAGGATACTGTGGGAGTGCCGGATACCGCCGGATTTATCACGCAGACCCAGCAGGAGGAAGCGTCTGCTTTTTCGATGCCGGTAACATAAGGCACCGAACTCGGCTCGTTGCCCCAGTTTGAGGTCTGGGACGCAGAAGGAGCGTGAGGGTTGGTCACCCTGATTTTGTAGTTGAAGCCTGAGGGAGCGGACGTTGTGCTGGACACAATATCCTCGGCTCCGATAGCGGTTTCGCTGACGCTTCCGTTGGCAGAGATGGTGTTGAGCAGGGCGCTGGTGAATCTGTCATCGCTGACGATAATCTTGCGGTGGCTGCAGTATTCGTAATTGGAGGCGTCAAGCGCGGTGCCATTTATGCTGACAGTGGCCTCGCGCTCGAAGTTTACGCCTAACAGGGCCATCTTGCCGGCGACCAGCTGGCCGGAGGCGTTTTTGACGCGCTTGGCTGTATAAACTTTCGGAGCGGGAACGCTTACTGCCGTACTGTTCAGCGAAGCAGCATTCAGCTTGCCGTGGCCGGCGCGGTGGTTGGGCACGGTTCCCGTATTGGCTGTGTCGGTTGTAACGGCCTTATCATACAGCAGGGTCTTGATCTGATCTGCTGTAGCGTTGGGCCATTTCTGCAAAAGCAGAGCGACGAAGCCAGCCACCATCGGGGATGACATACTGGTTCCCTGCATGCCGACGTGGCTGTCGTCGATAATGCGAGAAGCGGAATATCCCGTGTACTGGCTGGCTTTTTGGGAGATCATAAAGCCCCCGGGAGCGATTATGTCCGGCTTATATTCGTCATTGCCAGTGAAACGGTTCATGATGCGGGGCGGGCCGCAGCTGCTGAATGGGAACAGTGCCTTTACGCTGGGCAGATAGCTAGTCTGATAGCTGTAGCTGGAGCCTGAGGAATCTTTCCAGGTCTTTCTGGCTCCATAAGCGCCTACAGTTATCCAGCCGGGCACAATGGGAGCGCTGAGCGAACCGCTTTCTTCGCAGTCATCCGAATCGAAGCATATAGTATCGTATGATGCGTAGTAGTGAGTGTCGGGGTTGGAGCAGGATATACCGACTTTGTACTCGTCGTTAGCGCCGTAGTGGAAAAATCTAAGCTCCAGGTGCAGAGTGTCGGTGACACCGTCATCGCCGTAGCGGTCGAGCTTCTCAACACTGGTAACGTGCAGCTTGTAAGGATAGGTCGTCTGGTCTGAGCTTGAGGTGTCCCAAGTCCTTAGCGTGGTGTCATTGAGGCTCCACTGATAATACTTGTCTGCTGTGAGATTGGCGACGTTGGTGGTTATGGTCTTGGCCTCTTCCTGGCCCTGGGAATTCTCGCAGTACAGACGCAGATTGCTGTTGGCGTAATCGCTGGGCATATAAACGTATATTGTGCTGTATCTGTAAGAAGACTCAGTAATGTGGGTGCTGCCTACATAATTGCTGACCCACACATGCTTTATGCCGCTGCCGATTGCCACTCCCTGTTCGTCATTCTCATTGCCGGACGATTTGCACAGGATGCAGTTTTGCGTCTCCACGCGGCGCTGCATAGCTTTTTCCAACACGCTGGCTCCGTCGTAGCCGTGATCGTGGAACATGAGACCCATGCTGCAGTTGATTACGCACGGCAATCCCATTGCGCTGGCCTTCTCCAAGATATAATCCACAGCCGCGGAAAAGTTGCCGGAGTCGTTGTTCATATTAAAGCCGCTGAGCTTAACGACGATTATTCTGGCTTCGGGGGCAATGCCCGGATACTTGGCATCGCGGCCTGCCACTGTGCCGGCTACGTGAGTGCCGTGGCTTCCATTGCCATCGCTTCCGCTGCCGATCGGCTTGTCGTTTTCATCTAAAGCCGTGCCGGCGTTTATGTTGCTGGCCGTGTATTCTGTGCCATAAGTGCGTCCGCTCGGAGGCGTTCCCTTGGAGCAGGACTGGTCCCAGTAATAGTCTATGCGCGTCTTGCCGTAGCGGTCCTTGAAGCTGTCTAGGCTTACGTCAGTTCCGTTGTCGATAATGCCTACGGCAATTCCTCTGCCGTCATAGTTCTTATAAGCGGCGAGATTTTCTACGGAGCTGGTGGAAGACAGGCCGATGCCCACGCTGTTGTCGCGTGATTTGTCCATAGACGGAGCCATCGGCTGCGAGGCTTCAACGCGGATTACGCTTTCCAGCTCGCCCATATCCTTCAGGGCGTAGAAGGGAATTACGACAGTGCAGTAATTCTCGGTGCGGGCCTCAAGACAGCCGCCCTCATTCTCTACGAACTGATACAGCTCGACGCAGTGGTCGTTGGTCTCCACAAAGACCTGCACCGGATCAAATACCAGCAGATCCGCTTTATCGTTTTCAGGATCGCAGATGTCGCCTGCCGCTTCGGCTATGGCCAAAGCTTTGTCGTATCCTCCGGAGGATTCGCTGACGTTATATGCCTCATCTGTATGCTTTAAAGCGTATGACAGAGTTAGGTCAAATTTGGAGGGCTTCTGCCCCTCGACACCTACCGCCAGCGAAGGGGTAAGCAGACAGAGAAACACCGCTAAGAATACAGTAAGCGGAGTACTAAACTTGCGAAGGAATGGCCTTAGTCTGATAAACCTCACATCGATCTCCTGTTAAAATCACCGTATGGCAGCGTCATGCCAACAGTATTTGCCAGTCTGTAAGATGTTATTGTTAAACTGTCGTGCCCACCCGTTTTCTTCCGGTGCGGCTTGGCGATAATAATTGCGTTTTTGGGTTAACGGAGTCTGGCCATGGTAAGGCGCGGATACTCCATATTATATTTATTATACCTGATTGGTGCGCATAATAAAGCGTGCAGCAGGGCTATTTTGTTTTTTTTGTTATGCGATGGCCTTGGACAGAGGTTTATAAGCTGGCCGAAAGCGCAAGGGGTAACGCTTTATAATTAGAATGACCTGCTATGCGCGCAAAAGAAGGCAAATATGCGTCTTGGCTTCTGCTGTTGGCTATAATAGCTTTTTTCTCCGTTCTCATTGGCTATTTGGGCATAACCAATACGCTGGCCAGCGATGAGGGGATTTATCGCTATCCCGATGGGCACTTTGAATCCAACGGTATGCTTTATTATGCCCTTCAGACCCGCGCGCATTACGCCTGGCACGTTTTCAAGGAGCAGCGTCTGCATATCTTCAGCGAACCTGACGCCTGGCAAAACCGCGGGCTGGCCTGCCTCTGCGGCATAATAATGCTGATCAGCTCTTTTTGGCTAGGGCGCACGATAAAGGACAGCAGACTAGGCATAATCCTATGCTTTGTGCTGGGCTGCAACTGCGCATTCCAGGCTTCGGCGGCCTGCGGGCGCTTTTATACCGTTGCGGGTATGTTAAAGATCTGGGCTACCAAACAGCAGCTGAACGCCAGCCGGCGGCAGGCCCTGATCTGGTGGGCGGCCTATGCGGTATGCCTTATCAGTATGCTGCTTGGCTCGGTTATGACCGCAGCTGTTCTGCTGCTGCATCTGTTTGCGGTTTTGGCGGCCTTCAGAACCAGAGCGAATATATTCCGCTTGGCTGTGTGCCTGGCTGCGGCGCTTTTGTGCCTAGGCTGGCTGTTCAGCCGCGACAGCGGGGCGCTGCAGCGTATAAACTCAGGAGCGTCCCAACAGAATTGGCTCTCCTGCCTGCTCTGCAACGGCTATTCCGACAGCTTTATCGACTGCGCCCCTATGGGAAGCGAAAGCATCGGCCCTGAACGCCAGCGGGCACGCCGCCTCCGTCTGGGAATCCTGGCTTCCTTGAGTTTAGCCATGCTTCTGGGAAGCGGCGCTGTAGGTTCGTCCTATACGCGGCAGCGCGATTACTGCGGCATGGACATAGCCGTTCTGTGGACTCTGCTTCTCGCGGTTTCGGCAATAGCCGCCTATTCTTATTTCTGCAGCCCTGTCGTCGCCCCGCGCCATATGCCCTGCCTTATTCCGATAGCTGCTTTGGGTATAGCTATATCATCCCACCGCTGGCGCATAGCCAGACAGCTGTGGCTGACCGCGGTACTGCTGGCGTCGCCGCTCATGGCCTTGTCTACCAACCTGTACCAGAATATTGATTACCGGGCTATCCATTGGATACGCGATCGTTACCGAGCCGGCGATATATGCATTTTCGACGTAACCATTAACGGGATGGACACCCCTTATTACCTGGCCTGCGGAGCCGAAGCGCCCCTGCCCTGTGAGCTTATCGACCGGCTTACCCACGGGATGGAGCGCCGCCATGATGTGCGTCAGCTTCTGTCGGCTATAGTCTTTCAGCCGTATGCGCCGTATCGGAGAGTTTTTGTGCTGACAGCGGACATTAACGCCATGAATGATTTTCTGAGGCGGTCTAAGCCTGGCTATATCGGCAGCCATCCCTGCAGCGTTTTAATAAACACTGTGCCCCACCGCTATATCCTGTGCTTATTCGATTTTTCCGCTGGCTTTGACTATACCGCCCGGCCACCTGGCATTTTGCCGCGGAGCGCTGACAGAGTGAATCATTATGCTATGAATATTTGTCTATTCCGCTAATCCTTAACTGAATGGCATTGACCCTTGTAGTTAAGTTAAGCTATGGCCAATAGATCCACATTATAACTCCCCCTAAAGAATGGCAGGGGGAGAAGTCGCGCCAGCGACAGAGGGGGTGGCCAAAGCTGTTGAGAAAATCGAGTTTTAACGCATGTTGTGTGCTAACCTGTACGCTAACGTACAACGCAGCGCCAACGTATATGAATGAGCATAACCAATGCCACGAATCCTTAACTGAATGGCATTGACCCTAGAAGGAGCTTCAAGCATGGAAACGCAGGGCGTATCGCAGCCTACTGAAAACAGCCCGGTATTCACAGAAAGAGCCGTGCGCTGGCTGGGGATTATACTGGCTATAGGTTGCCTTGTAAGGCTGATGGCCGCTTATATACAGCCTGCCTTTATAGACGAGGGATACGTGTACTATGTGGCCAAATCTGGGCCTAGCCAGGCGATTGAAACCCTTAAAATCGATGCGCACCCCCCCACCTTTAACATCCTGGTATATCCCTTAGTTGTCAGCACCGCCAACATATTTCTGCTGCGCCTGCCCATGGTCGGCATAAGCATTATGACAGTTTTCTTCAGCTTTCTGCTGCTGCGTCGCTTTTACGGGGAGACAGACAGTCTGCTGCTTACGGCTTTATACGCGCTGAGCTATGAGCTGATCATTACCGATGCCCAGCTGCGTACATACGGGCCGCTCACCTGGTGCCTGTCTGCGGTTTGGCTGGGAATGCTGGATATATACCGCTCCGGCAGTCCCTATCCGTCCTTTGCGCGCCTGCCTCTCTGTGTGCGCTGGGGGCTGTTTTTTCTATGCGGCTGTGCCGGCGCCTGTCTGCACTATCTCGGGGTTCTGTCCTTGGCGGCATGCGCGCTCTGCTCACTTTTTCTCCCCCGCGGTGTCAGAGGCAGCGCGTTCTGCTGCCTGGCGGGCGGGGCATTGCCGGCCTGTTTTTGGCTGGCCTGGTGCCGTTTAACTTCTGGGTTTGTCGGCGAGCCTATACCTGCTGGGTTTACCATGTCGCATTTTAACAGCGTGTTCAATATACCGCTGCAGCTTTTAAACCTCGATGCCAGTCTGCTCCCGCTGCTGTTTGGCAGCGCTGCCGGAGGCGAGTTCATAAAATACGCCGCGCACTATGTCCTGTGCCCGCTAGGCGCTGCCGCATTATGGGTCGGCTTTGGCCTAGGCTGGTACCGCTTAGCTAAACAGCGCGCCTGGGAGGTATCTTTTTTAGGCCTGAATCTGCTGTTTCCGCCCTGCGCTCTGTTTGCTGCCTGCGTTTTGGGCAAATTGGCATACAGCCAAACCCGCTATGCCCTGCCTATGACAGTGCCGTTTATTATTGTGCTTTTCTACGGCCTTAATCAGGTTAGCCGCCGGCAGGCTCAGTGTTTTTTTCTTGGCTTCAGCGCGCTATTGATGGCTTGCTTTCCCTTCTGTCCGGCCCTGTGGAATCAGTCCTGGCGGGATACGCTCTCCTATCTGGAGAGCATTAAGCGCCCTAACGATATTATCGCGGTCTGCCCTGCCTATACTGGCTATAGCTTTGCTTTGGATTACGATCCGGAGCACATAGCCTTTGAATTTTACGAGGGCTATCAGGTCAGAATGGTTCAGCAGCCTAGCCCTGGCAAGACTCCGGTTTTTTTGCTAGATCCTAAAATGGCCGGGCCTGAGCTGCTGAAGGATCTGTGCGGCTATAGACTCATTCTGCTGATGTGCCAGGAAAAGGCTTATAAAGAGAGCGCCGCTTTGCTTTTCTGGCTGGACAGGTATTACACTTTAGTCGGAGAGCACCATTTTGATAGCATCAATGACTGGGCAGATGTCAATACCTATGTGCTGGAACGCAAGCCCTAGCCAGCTTTAGTTAATGGCATTAGCTAAACGACATTTGGCATAAAAAGGAATAGCTCCCATGGTTTTATGACAAAACACATGGGAGCTATTCTGTTTTGCTGTGTACACCTATTGAGATAGCTGCACACAGGCAACTATCTCAACAGCGGCTGTGTAGATTAAAAACTACTGAGCAGGCTGTTCCGCGGGAGCGGGTTCTTCACCGGGCGCGGGGGCAGGCTGGTCACCGGGCGCGGGGGCGGGCTGATCGCCGGCCGGAGGCGCAGGCTGATCGCCAGGAGCGGGAGCAGGCTGGTCGCCAGGTACCGGCTGCTCGCCAGGAGCGGGAGCTGCCTGGTCGCCAGGAGCGGGCTGCTCGCCGGGCGCAGGAGCTGGCTGTCCACCTATATTCTCAGTTTGAGCAGGAGGAGCCGCAGGTTCTGGGCCACCACCTGCAGGAGGCTGAGTCTTGGTGCAAGCAGCCAAAGACAGCAACATAGCAGAAGCTACGGCAAGTGCGAAAAACTTTTTCATAAGATATACTCCTATAAATGGTGGACGCTAAGTCAATTCTTTAAAGCGCCCTACCCCTTCGTAATCGAAGAGTTTTCATGCCAGGCTGCAAAAAGTACATACCTAGCAAAATACGGCAGAACTTTTGACAAAAGAAGCAAAAATCCCGCTAATAAATAATAAATTTCACAAAGGACATACAGACAGCCTCTGTATGCCCTTTATGCCGCTATAGCGGCGTCTGCAAGCTGCCAATGCCCTGGAGCTAATTCTAAGACACTGGAAATGCTTATCCGCGTGCTATGGCTATTGAATTCTGAACGAACCGCCCTCTGGCACAGTCTTGTCGAGCCCGTATTCGCCGCTGTCGATGTGGTTGCGCAGGCCATCGGTATAGATCATGTCGTCTTTGAGCACGTATCCTTCGTCCTTGCCGTATTCATTGTACCAGTCTCTTAAGGTGGGATTCTCGGAATGGATCTCATAGGGACGGTCGGCAATTGTAACATTTGTTTTTTTGCCGTTATAATTAATGTCCGCTTTTTTCTTGTGCGAAGGGATCATTAAAACATCTGGGACGAATTCTCCCTCTTTCGGCTCCGCTTCGGCAGAGGGATTCTGAGGGTTGTCGGGGGCCTGCTCTTGGGGTGCAGCTACGCCTTCATCAGAGGGAGGCGCTGGCTGTTCCTCTCCTGCCGGCTTGTTCTCGTCACCAGCTTGGCCGGTGCCGTCCTGCTGCGCTGAAGGCTCCTCGGGCTTTGGCTGTTCCGGATTCGCTTCAGGAGCAGCTGTGTTGGCTGCCGGTTTGGGGGCTTCCTGCGGGGGTGTTGGGGGCGTCTTGGTGCATGCCCCAAGCGACAGCAGAAGCGCTGATGCTATGGCCATAGCGAAGAATTTTTTCATTTTACACCTCCATAAAGGTTAAAACCGAGATTAATAATTATCGCTTATACCAAAGAAATGTGCAGTAATATTCTGAAAATATTAATATTTCCTTTTTTAAGCCAATGCCAGTAACTTAAGAGTCATGGCATTGTTTATTGCTTATTGCTTATTCGTGTGCGTTAGTGCTACGTTATTGGTCAGCGTTCAAGCTGATATATACAACATGCGTAACACCGCAATTGAAATTGTTTTTTAATCGCGGCTGATGCCAAGTCTATGCCGCGCTGGCCTAAAAAATGCGCCTGGCGTATGGCTCGTTTACGCACTGCGCTTTCGTCTGCGCAGAAGCGCAAAAGCGAGCGCGGAGAACAGCAGCATTGCCGCCGCGCCTGCCATTAACAGGGCTAGGCCTGTCCCGAGCATGTACGCCGTGTAGCCTATTCCCTCCCAGACGCCGCGCCGGCTGATCTGTGCCATCAGGCATCCGTATAGCAAGACAATCGTGATGGCGATGCCGACAGCGCCCAGAACAGTTCCGCCGAGTTTTTCAAGGCGGCAGCGGCGGCGCGATTTAAACAGCGGGCTTTCTGTGAGGCCCTGCCATTCTCTCTGGGGAGCAGCCAGAACCTTTACCCGCAGGCAATGCTTCTGGCCATCGCCGGTGCATACATCAATGCTTACCGCCCTTTTGCGCGGGCGGCAGCTCTTTAGCGAAAACAGCGAGCATTCCTGATCCAGCTCGCAGCTTACAGTTCCGTCATCGGCGCTTACGGCAGCGTGCAGGACGGCAGGCTGCCAGCCGGAAGCCAGATCCCCACAGCTCGCCCAGCCAACCGCTTCCAGACAGCTTTGGGCGGGCATGGAAAAAATGCTGCCGTCTATCGTGTACTGCCGGCAGGGCTGCCCGAGCGGCCAGCCCGTGCGCAGAGAGCGCCGCCCATACTGCCAAAACGCTAAGGGAACGCCTGGCAGAGCTGCCTTTGTAAAAGCTACAAACCGCCAGCCTAGTCCGACCTTAACCTCCAGATCTTGCTTTATGCCGTCTTTGAGGCTGAATCTGCTGGTGCGGAGGCATACGAAAACCGTGACAGGCCCTGATGAGATCTGACGGGCTGTAAGAAGCAGGCCTTCCCTAAAACAGGCCCAGACGCTGTAATCAGAGGCCTTAACCCGCAGGCGCCCTTTGGCACAGTCCTCTGTCAGCTCGGCCAGGCTTCCGTCTTTGAGGCGTGCTATAACTCTTAAGCGCGCTGTGTCGCCCACCTTCAAGGCTATAGACGATAAAGCTCCGTCGTCTCCGACGGCTGAGCTGAAAGCGCTGGGCTGGCTGTTGCCGTCAGCTGATTCAGCTGCGGATGCGTCCGCTGCCAGAATAAGCCGGCTTACGGATTGTAGTTCTGCTGCGGCAAGGGGCTTACAGGTGCTGCAGGGCCAGGTCATACAGTCTTTCGTACTGGGCGGCAGTTTTGCCCCAAGAGAAATCTAGGCTCATGGCCCGGCAAATGGCTTCGTTCCAGCGTTTAGAGTCGCGGTAGTCTCTGAAAACAACTTCCAGAAGCAGGTTCGCTATCTCTTCTGATTCATACTGAGAGAACAGATATCCGCATCCGCCTTCTATGGAGCGCATATCTACGATGGTATCGCGCAGGCCGCCTGTTCCCCTGGCCACCGGCAGGGCTCCGTAGCGCATGGCTATAAGCTGCCTAAAGCCGCATGGCTCAAACATGCCAGGCATAAGGAAAACATCGGAGCCGGCATAGATCTGGCGCTCCAAATTTTCGTCGATGCCTATATATGCCGCAACGCGGCCGCGGTAGCGGTCGGCAGCCTGCTGCAGAGCCGTTTCATATCTGTGGGAGCCGTTGCCCAGCACGATAATCTGCGCCTGGCTGCAGTTCATAATGCGCTCTATAAGCTCTATGACCAGGTCGGTGCCCTGCTTGGATTCTAAGTTAGTGACTATGCCGATCAGCGGCTCCGAGGGATTGTCTTCAAGCCCCATCTCATCCTGCAGATACTGCTTGCAGTATTTTTTGTTCTCTAGGTTAATGCTCGTATAGTTGGCGGGTAAGCTGCGGTCGGTGCTGGGATCGAAATTGGTCATATCGATACCGTTCAGCACCCCGAAAAGTCTGCCGTCTCTCTGCTTGGCCAGCAGATCGTTGCCCAGGCCGCAGCCTCCCTCTCTGGTGCATATCTCCTCGGCATAGCTGGGGCTTACGGTCGTGACTACATCGGCGGTGATGATGGCCTGCTGCATGAGGTTCATGTCGCCTATGCCGTTGTATACTCCCAGCAGCTCCCAGTCATAGGGAGCCTGATTGCCCTGGTGCTCGATATTGTGAATAGTGTAAACCAAGCCAGGACGCCTTCTGCCAGCCCAGGCCAGGCGGATCGCCGCAGCCGTGTGCCAGTCGTTGGCGTGGATGATATCTGGCTCCCAGCCGTCTAGATGGCAGGCCTCAAGAGCTGCCCGGCAGAACAGCACAAACTTGGCCACCTCGTCATCGTTATTGGTGTAAACCTGAAAGCGGTTGTCAAAGAAATAATAGTTTGTGATAAAGCAGTCGCCAGTGTTGGGCTTAGTCCACATCTGGCACAGCTCGTTGCGCCAGCCCATCGTGATGTTAAAGCTGTCAATCTTTTTCTCTAGCCCAAGCTTGCCGCGGTCCAGCAGACCATAAGCGGGGATCATGAGGCGCACATCGTTGTCCCTGGCCCGCAGAGCAGCTGTAAAAGCGCCGGCCAC
>JAFSXO010000184.1 GCA_017444045.1 bacterium
ACAGAGCTGGGACAGTTTGAAGTCGGCGATTATGTGCCGGTGTGCGTTGGGCCGATGGGTAAGCCCACCCATATCGAGAAATTCGGCCGCGTTGTGGCCGTGGGCGGAGGCATTGGCATAGCTCCTCTGCACCCCATCGTGCAGGGTATGAAGGCGGCTGGCAACCATGTTACTTTAATCGCTGGAGCGCGCAGCAAAGAGCTGATCATCATGGAAGAGGAGATGCGCAAGACTGTAGATGATATCATCATCTGCACCGATGACGGCTCCTATGGGCGCAAAGCGCTGGTTACCCAGCCGCTTAAGGAGATCTGCGAGAACGACAAGCCCGACATGGTCATCGCCATTGGGCCGCCTATTATGATGAAATTCTGCGCCGAGACTACGCGCCCGTTTGCTGTGCCTACATTGGTCAGCTTAAATACTATCATGATCGATGGTACGGGCATGTGCGGCTGCTGCCGCGTAACCGTGGGTGGCCAGGTCAAATTCGTCTGCGTCGATGGCCCCGAATTTGACGGCCATCTCGTCGATTTTGACGGAATGCTGCGCCGCCTCAATGCGTTTAGGACGGAAGAGACCTGCGCGCGCGATCGCGGCTGTCGCCGGGCGGCTTTGGTGAAGGCTCTGGAACAGATGGCCTAAGGACGGCGATGCCTGCCAGCTATATAATTATTTGCTTTTGATGCTGGCAGATGTTTTGTCTGGATTGATCAGTTTTTACGAATATGAATCCCGAGCTGCGCGGGAGCTGCCTGCGGAGTTCGGGGTATGGAGGAAATAATATGCCTCGCTATGTAGAGGATCCCCGCAAAATCAATAAACGCGCTCTGGATTTATGTGATGAATTGCTGAACAGAGAGAAAGCGCTTACCCCTAAAGAACGCCTGGCGATTCCCCAGCAGAAGCCGCCGGTACTCGACCCGCTGGAGCGTTCGCGCTGGCAGGACGAGGTAGAGAAAACTTACCTGCCCGCCCAGGCCATTTTGGAGGCCAACCGCTGCTTAAACTGCAAGGTGCCTCAGTGCGTAAAGGGCTGCCCTGTAGCTCTTGATATTCCCGGCTTTATGAAGGCCACAGCCGAAGGCGATTTTGCCCAGGCGGTTGCGATCATAAAGCGCACCAGCCTGCTGCCCGCTATATGCGGGCGCGTCTGCCCTCAGGAGCGCCAGTGCATGCAGAACTGCACCGTGGGCAAGGGTCTGAAGGATGTGCAGTCCTCGGTGGCTATCGGCAAGGTCGAGCGCTTCCTGGCCGACTGGGACCGCGAGCAGGCCAATTCCGCGGCTCCCGAAGTCGCTCCCGCTACCGGCAAAAAGGTGGCTGTGGTAGGCTCTGGCCCCGCCGGTTTGGTGGTGGCAGCCGACTGCCGTCGCGCCGGCCACGAGGTGACGGTGTTTGAAGCCTTGCACAAGCTGGGCGGGGTGCTGCGCTATGGTATTCCCGAATTTCGTCTGCCCAAAAAGGTTATCGATGCCGAAATCGCTACGCTGAAGCGCATGGGCGTTAAATTCCGCACCAACTTCCTGGTGGGGCGCACCCGCCAGCTCAGCCAGCTCTTGGAAGAGGACGGCTACTCGGCTGTCTTCCTGGGCGTGGGCGCTGGCCTGCCCATCTTCATGGGCATACCCGGCGAGGATTTGGTGGGCGTCAGCACGGCTAACGAGTATCTGACCCGCGCCAATCTGATGGGCGCTATTCAGCCCGGCCACAACGATACGCCGACCTATAACTCCAAGAAGGTTATCGTGCTGGGCGGCGGCAACGTGGCCATGGATGCCTGCCGTATGGCTATGCGTCTGGGTGCCGAGGAGGTGACCGTACTTTACAGGCGCAGCCGAGCTGAAATGCCCGCCCGCGCTGAAGAGGTGCAGCACGCTCTGGAAGAGGGAATTAAGATTAACTTCCTGGAGAACGCGGTGGCCATTCACGGCGATGACAAAGGCCGGGTGACTTCGGTGACGGTGCAGCGCTACGAGCTGGGCGAGTCCGATGCTTCGGGACGCCGTCGTCCTGTGGCTATCGAGGGAGATACCTATGAGCTGGAAGCCGATACGGTTTTGGTGGCCATCGGCAACCTGTCCAACCCGCTGCTGACCGCGGCGACTCCCGGTTTGGAGGTCAACAAGCGCGGTAACATTATCGTAGACGAAGCCACGGGCAAGACCAGCCTGGACCGCGTTTATGCGGGCGGCGATATCGTGCTGGGCGCGGCTACGGTTATTTTGGCCATGGGCGAGGGCCGCAGGGCGGCTGCTGCTATCAATGAGCTTTTGGCTACTGAAAAGTAAAAAGTGCCGTAAGCTTATTGCGGCTTTGGGCCTGGGCGGAGCATTGTGGCTCTGCCCAGGCTTTGGCTTGGGCTGTGCCTGGTCCCAGGCCTCTTATTTTTTTCACGAGGTTCAGGCGGGAGAGACGCTGTGGTCTATCTCTAAAGCTTATGGCATTAGCGTTGAGCGCCTGCGGGACTTTAACGGAGGCCTGCAGATCAGCAACAGTATCAAGGCGGGGGAGTTTCTGATCGTGCCCGCCGATGTCTTGGAGCGCCCGCAGCGTCCTGCAGCGCCAAAAAACTCGGGCGAAGGCAATGAAACCGCAGTGCTGCCCGCCTCTGTGTTTGGCGGAGAGGCTACTTCTGTTCACCAGCATGTAGAGCCGCCGCTGCCGGAGCTGGCCTTAGTCTCTCCCGTAGCGCCGGAGCTGGCGCTGGTCTCGCCGGTAGAAGCAGATAAACCGCAAAAGCCTCATGCTTCGGCGGCCGCTCCTGCGGTTAAGCCGACGGCTACGCTGACAGATAAACCAGACGCAAAGCCCGGCGTTAAATCCGAGGCTAAATCGGCGGCCAAGCCTGATGCCAAGGCTGATTCTAAGACTAAAGCAAAGCCTAAAGCCGATTCTGCGGCTGCCGCGAAGCCTAAGGCGTCTGAAAGCGGCAGGGCTTCTCGTAGCGGTCAGGCCAAGAATAAGCCTAAGGCTGGCGGAAAAGGTTCTGGCTCGAGCTCTGCGGGCAGCGGTGCCTCCGGCTCTCAGAGCAAGAACAGCTCGGAGCTGGCGTATAATTCTTCATCCGCAACGGCGCAGACCGTGTCGGGCGGGCGCTGGAAGCGCGGCCATGCCCCAAAGGCGGCGGACAAGGGAAAGGGAACGGCGGATGCGTCCGATAGCGGTGTGACCAAGACGAAGACGCCCGAAGAGATGGTCGCCTTTGCCAAGAAGTTTTTGGGCACGCCGTATGTTTACGGAGGCGATACGCCGGCGGGCTTCGACTGCTCTGGCTTTGTGCAGAGCGTGTGCCGCTATGCTGGGGTGAATATTCCCAGAGTGGCCGACGATCAGTATTACCGGGCGGGCAAGCCTGTGCCCAAGGGCGAGGAGCGGCAGGGCGATCTGGTGTTCTTCGAGACCGACCCCAGCTGGCCGGGCCCCTCGCACGTGGGGATCTGCCTGGGGAATGGGGAGTTTATTCACGCCTCGTCTAGCGGATCGGTGCGCATTAACAGTCTGTCGCAGGATTATTACAAGGCGCGCTTTTTGGGGAGCAAGCGGGTGCTAGAGAGCTAGGGCAAGCGCTGTGTCAAAGGCTGGCTGTGTCAGCTAAGGATGGACTTAACCCAGTCGAGCAGACCGTCAGATTCCTTAATGACCAGCTCTTGCCAAATACCGCTGTAATACAGGCCATCGCCTTCTGCAGAGTTCTTCCGATTGTCGCTTACGTGCTCTGGCATTAGGAATGGCAAAGCGTTCCAGGTGGCTCTGCTGCAGTTTTCCTTGGTGAGCACTCTGTCCTGGCGATAATCTAGAGTTCCGTAACCAGGCAAGGATGGATTCAGCGACAGTGCTTGGCTGGGAATGTACAGAGTATAACCAGAAGCTGGCGTGGCGCAAATTCGCCCGTAAACCGTAAACTGACTGAGATTAGGGTGCTGAGGTATGAAATACAAGAATAAATATAATAATAAATATGAAGAGTTTGAATTTTGGCAGCATCTGGCGGTTGGCTCAATAATCATCTCTTGCGTTGGCGGTGCAGTCTTGGAGAAGATGGGCATAGAAAACGCTATGCCAGCTCTGATGCTGATCGTTGGCGGATTGCTTATTGCGTATGGTGCAGTTTTGGGCTATCGTAAGGATGTTAAATTGCTTCCCTTAGCAAGAGT
>JAFSXO010000185.1 GCA_017444045.1 bacterium
GTACCTTTACTTCCGTACCCGACATTTTAGTGGTCGACGACTCGCTTACCACCCGCACGCTGATGCGCGAGCTGCTGGAGAATGCCGGCTATCAGGTCACTGTTGCGGTTGACGGTCTGCAGGCCTGGGAATTTCTGCAGAAGGACAATTACGATCTGCTGGTATCCGATGTCGATATGCCGGGCATCACAGGCTTCGACCTTACCTTCAAGATCCGCTCCAGCCGCGAGCTGAAGACTCTGCCGGTAATTCTGGTCACCGGCAAAGAAAAGCAGGAAGATAAACGGCGAGGGCTTAACTTAGGGGCTAGCGCTTATATACTCAAGAGCAAGTTTGATGAAGGGGTACTGTTGGAGACCGTGGAGAGTTTAATAGGAAAGGCAGTGCCAGGGGTATAGCCTATGACAATGAAAACTCTTCTGATAATTGACACAGATACAGCCCGATGCCAGTGGCTGCGCGCTGGCTTAGAATCGCGCGGTTTCTTTATATTGGGCGTAGCCGATTCCGTAGAATCCGCTATAAACAACATAACCCGCTGCCATCCCAACGTGGTTCTGGTCGCCCCCAGAGTCGCCAAGCTTTCGGGAATAAGCGTGACGCGCACGATTATGGAGAATTATCCGGTTCCCATCGTACTGCTGACCGATCAGAGGAATCTCAGCGTTTCAGGCGAGGTCAGCTGGAGCGGCGCTACGGGATCGTTTGTAACCCCAGTTCCCCCAGAGGACAGCCGCCATCAGGAGCAGATGGACGGACTGGCTCAGAAGCTAATCCTCATGAGCGAGGTGCGCGTAGTAAAACGGCGCTCCAGCTCCAGCGCCGGCCCCCATTACGCCAGCGGGCGCAGGCATATCGCCGAGCAAAAGATGGTGCGCCTCAGCATAGTGCCCACCGGCAGTCCGAACAGGCCCATTTCGCACAGCGCGGCCAAAAATACAGTGCCCAGAAAGCTATCCCCGCCAGTTCCGCTCAATCCTAAGTTCCCGCCGTCGCTAATCGGCATTACCGCCTCCACTGGCGGTCCCGTAATCATACAGCGCATTCTGGCCACGCTTCCCGCGAACTACCCCATCCCCATTGTAGTTATCCAGCATTTAACTAAGGGCTTTATCGACACGCTGGTCAAGTGGCTGGACAACTCGCTGAACTTAAAGGTAGTCGAGGCACACCACGGCGATGTGGCGCGGCCGGGCTTTGTGTATGTCGTAGCCGGCCAGATGCACGCTGTGCTCAGCGCTGGCCTAAAGATACAGCTCATCTCCCGCGATACCTATCCGGGGCACTGCCCTTCGGGGACGGTGTTTCTCAACAGCATGGCGCACATGCTGGGCAGCCAGGCGCTGGGGATCGTTCTCACCGGCATGGGCAACGACGGCTCCGAGGGTCTGCTTTCCATCCGCGAGCGCGGCGGGCTGACCTATGCCCAAGAGGAATCGACCTGCACCATGCCCAGTATGCCCCACGAGGCTATCGCTATCGGGGCGGCCAGCTATATACTGTCGCCGGAGAACATCGGCGGGCAGCTGTACAAGTTCTGCATGACGAAGAAGCCTTAACCCTTACGCAGAAGAGCAGCTACGTAAAAGCGCTTCCCGCGGGCTTTTAACTGCCTGCAGGAAGCGCTTGCTTTAGCTAACTATTTAATTGCTCTGAAACAGCGCTGCATTAATAGCGGTAGTGCTCAGGCTTGAAAGGGCCGTCGACCGGCACACCCAGATAGGCCGCCTGCTCCGGGGTCAGCTTGGTCAGATGCACGCCCAGCTTGGCCAAATGCAGCTGAGCGACTTCTTCGTCCAGCTTCTTGGGCAAGAAATAGACCCCAATCTTGTAATTCTCGGGATGGTTCCACATCTCGATCTGGGCGATAACCTGGTTGCTGAACGAGCAGGACATCACGAAGGAAGGATGTCCGGTGGCGCAGCCCAGGTTTACCAGACGGCCGCGGGCCAGGACGATGATCGCCCTGCCGTTGGGCAGATGGAACAGGTCGACCTGGGGCTTGATGGGCTCCTCGGTCACGCCGGGGGTGTTCTCCAGCCAGCGCATATCGATCTCGCAGTCGAAGTGGCCGATATTGCAGAGAATAGCCTTGTCCTTCATGGCCATCATGTGCTCGCCGCGGACTACGTCCTTGCAGCCGGTAGTGGTCACGAAGATATCACCGATAGGCGCGGCGTCTTCCATGGTAACGACTTCGTAGCCTTCCATAGCCGCCTGCAGGGCGCAGATGGGATCGATCTCGGTGATCAGCACGCGGGCGCCAAAGCCGCGCATACTCTGGGCGCAGCCCTTGCCCACATCGCCAAAGCCGTTGACGACCACGATCTTGCCGGCCACCATAATGTCGGTACCGCGCTTAATGCCGTCGGCCAGGGACTCGCGGCAGCCGTAGAGATTGTCAAATTTAGATTTAGTAACAGAGTCGTTGACATTGATCGCCGGCATAAGCAGCGTGCCATTCTCAAAGCGCTTATACAGGTTGTGCACGCCGGTAGTAGTCTCCTCGCTTACGCCGCGGATGCCCTTGCACATCTCGGGATAGGAATCGTGCACGATATTGGTCAGATCGCCGCCGTCGTCGAGCAGCATGTTGGGAGCCAGACCGCCGTCAAACTCTAAGGTGCGCTCAATGCACCATCTGTACTCATCTTCGGTCTCACCCTTCCAGGCGAACACGGGCACACCAGTGGCCGCAATGGCGGCAGCCGCGTGATCCTGGGTGCTGTAAATATTGCATGACGACCAGCGCACATCGGCGCCGAGGTGTTTCAAGGTCTCAATCAAAACGGCGGTTTGGATAGTCATGTGCAAACAGCCGGCAATGCGCGCCCCCTTCAGAGGCTGGCTGGCTCCATACTTTTCCCGCAGAGCCATAAGCCCAGGCATTTCCTGTTCGGCCAGCGCGATCTCTTTGCGCCCCCATTCTGCCAATCCGATATCTTTAACCTTGTAATCCACGTTAAAATCCTCCTTGCCGTCGTCGCTGACGCGACTCAGGTGTATAAAACACACAACGCCAGCAGGCCTAACCTGCTGACATTGCCTACAGACACACTAAAACGAACTTGCTTTCCACAGCAGCGCCTAAGAACCTGCCCCAGCTGTAGGAACCTTTAGAAGCCGGTTGGGCAGTCGTAGAACTGCGTTTCTACGCCGAAGGCCTCGGCAAGCAGGGGCATCAGCGCCTGCACACCAAACACCTCGGTACGGTAATGGCCGCCCAACGCCACGTTCATCCCCAGCTCTTTGGCTAAATGATACATAGGGTGGTTTCCCTCTCCGGTCAGATAGAGATCCATGTGAGCAGAAGCGGCCTGCTCCAGCATTTTGGTACCACCGCTGCCGCTGCAGACGCAGATGCGCGTCACCTGATCGGGGCCAAAGAACAGCCGGCGCACATCATCGCCGACCAGCTGGGCAAACTTTTCGGCCACGCTTTCGGCGGAAACGGGCTCGGCCAGCTCGGCATACCAGCCGACATCGCCGAACTCCCCGCTGATCTCATAGCCGAGCTTCTGCAAAATCTGGGCGTTATTGCCCACCTGCGGATGCCGGTCTAAGGGCAGATGAGAAGCATATAGATTAATATTGCGCCTCATAAGCGCGCCGATGCGGCGTTTTTCCCGCCCCACTACGCGCTCTACCGAGGGCCACCACAGCCCGTGGTGGGTGACTATCATCTGGCAGTCGCTCAGAGCCTCAAAGGCCTCCAGGCAGGGATCGACCGCAAAGCCTATCTTCTGCACCTCGTCGGCGCCTTCGACCTGCAGGCCGTTAGAGGTATAATCCTTAAACTCAGAGATGCGCAGCAAATCGTTCAGATAGCGCACTATTTGTCCAGTCTCAGCCATAATACAATCCTTTGTCTAACTATTTCACTCTATCCGCGCATGCCGCCAAGATCTTAGCGGCCAAAGCTTCTGTCTGCTCCGCGCAGACCAGGGCGCTCTGCTTTTGGGCGGCAAAGCACTCGCGGCTGCCGCAGTTCTGCTTTACATTCAGAAGTACGCCGCGCACTCCCTGAAGCACGAGCTGCACCCCGCTCTGCACATCGCTGATATTGGCTTTTTTGCAGCAGCCAGCCAACTCCTCAGCCCGGTGCAGAATCTGCAGCATCATCTCCGCTGCCTGCAGGGGGCCTTCGATAGCGCCGCGCAGCGCCTTTTCGACAGCCGCCGAGCGCACCTCCGGCTCTTCCTTGGGCAGACGCTGCGCCTCTACGACCTTACCGTACAGCGCTCCGTCCCGAGCTGCCCAATCGGCCAGCTCATCGGCCTGGGCCGCCAGCTCAGAACCCACATTATCTAATTCTTCAGCAGAAAACGCACAGCCGGCCAGCTTGCCCTGGCGCACCCCGGCAGCGCTGATGCGCGCGGCCATCGCCAGCAGACACGTTCCCATAGCGGCGCCTAACAGCACCGCGCTTCCCCCGCCCCAATCAGGGCGATCTGATGATAACGCCGACAGCACCTCGCCGACCGTCAGCTCGCTAATTCCAGTATTGTTATTCACTGCTTAAACCTACAAATCTGCAAAATTTACTCTGCGTCCTAGTTTATACACGCTACGCACCAAATTCATGCCGAACCGGTACGGCCACTCGCGATAATCGGAAACGTCTAAGAGCAGGAAGTCGGCCTGCTTGCCGATCTCCAGACTGCCCACGCGATCGGCCATATCCAGAGCATGGGCGCTGTTGACCGTAGCGGCGATGAGCGCCTCGGCAGGGCTGAAGCGCATGTGCAAGACCGCCAGCGACATGGCCATGGCCATGGAGAATGACATGGTTGAGCCGGCATTAAAGTCGGTGCCCAGGGCCACGCACAGTCCGGCATCGATCATATGCCTTCCCGGAGCATAGCGATCGCTGCCCAGGAAAAACGAAGTTGTAGGCATAAGCGTGCATACGGCACTGGTGCGCAGAAGCTCAGGGATGTCATCGTCGGCGAGGGCCATCAGATGATCGACAGAGTACGCCCCCATTTTGGCCAGGTCCACCGCACTGCCCAGGTGGGCAAATTCCTCGGCATGAACGCGCAGCTTAAAGCCCCAAGCCAATGCCGCATCCAGATATTTGCAGGCCATATCCAGCTCGAATACGCCCTTCTCGCAGAAGATATCGACCCATTCGGCCAGGCCGTCTACCTTAATGACAGGCAACAGCTTTTCCACCAGCATCGGCAGATATAATTCTGGATGCCCGGCATATTCCGGCGGCACAGCATGGGCACCCAAGAACGTTACAGCCAGGTCTAAGGGCAGCTCCGCGCCCAGCTCCTTCAGAATGCGCAGCTCGCGCAGCTCTTCGTCGAAGTTCAGGCCATAGCCGGATTTAGCTTCGAGCGATGTTGTGCCATGCGCCAATGCGCTGCATAAATTTCGCTTGGTCAGCTCCTTGAGATAGGCGGTATCGGCCTGGCGCGTAGCTTTAACTGTACTGTTTATACCGCCTCCGGCGGCATGGATCTGCTCATAGCTGGCCCCGTTGGCGCGCATAGCGAACTCTTCAACCCGCGAGCCCGCAAAAATAGGATGCGTGTGGCAGTCAATCAGCCCCGGAACGATGCAGCTGTCGGGGAACTCCTCCAGCGGGCCTTCCCATTCCTTCAGAAGCTCATCGGCAGGGCCGACCGCCGCGATCCTTCCGCCGCGCACCGCCAAAGCGCCATCGGAGATAGCGCCTACCTCTGACATCATCCTACCCTTGCGCTGCTGTCCTCCGGGAGCGCACGTTACCACCTGACCAGCGCGAAATATTCCGTCAGCAGTATTCATAAGCATCGCTATCCTTGGCTACAAAAATATTGGCTAAAGCAAATGATTGTTTTTCTCTAAACAATCAGCATAACCTGCCCTAGACAAAGCTCGACCACACAGCGGCAGCTTCCAGACCCAGCCTGCACGCCCTAGCCCATCTGCTTATCTTCCTGCATATCCAGGATGCCGCGCTCCAAAATTTTGTTCACAGACAGCTCGGGGATCCGCAAATAATAAGCCGCCGTTTCCACTAGCGCTTTCAGGGGCATTACCCCGATAAGCTCACAGGAGCGCACCCCGGCCCCGTACATTTTGGCCTCGCTTTTCACCATTTCCAGCACCGTATACAGAGCGGTCTGGTCGGTATTCAGGAGATTGATCGAGACCTGAGCCAGCCCCGCCTCAGCCAAGTAAAGACCCAGAGCGCGCACATAGCGCAGTCCGCCGTCGCGGAAGCGAATCTTGCGCGCCACCCGTTTGGCGATTTCCACATCGGCGGTATCGAGCAGGACGTTAAAGGCCACCAACGGACGCCGCGCCCCGAAGCATGACGCCCCGAGCCGAGGATGCAATACAGACGGCCCTACATCGGCAGGCCTAGAGCTGAGGTCTTCCAGCTCGGCCAGAGCCTCAAAGCCGCCGCGGCGCAGATAGGCCAGACTGCGCTGCTTCTCGCACAGGGCCGATTCCTCATAATAGTACACGGGCACACCGTAGCGCTCGGCAGCCAAGGCCGCCACCCGGCGCGATAGGGCAACAGCGTCCTCCATAGACGTTCCCTCGAGGGGGACAAAGGGAACCACATCAACCGCGCCGATGCGGGGATGCAGTCCCTGATGCTGCCGCAAATCGATATGCTTCTCAGCCTGAGCGAACAGGGCCAGCACGGCTTCGGTTATGCCTTCCTCTGCTCCGATAAAGGTAAACACCGAGCGATGATGATCGCGGTCGGCGGAATAATCCAGAAGGCGCACGCCGGACACGGCGCGCACGGCCTCGGCCAGCGCTTCCACGACAGCGCGGTCGCGCCCCTCGGACACATTGGGAATACACTGAAACAAATGCATATATCTAACCTCGCTCA
>JAFSXO010000186.1 GCA_017444045.1 bacterium
CCCAGAGCGGCCAGGGCTACGGGCAGCCGCCATACGGCAGCACCCAGAGCGGCCAGGGCTACGGGCAGCCGCCATACGGAGCAAATACCGGCATGCCCCAGGCTCCGCCCGATATCGGAAACGCTCCGCCTCCATACGAGCAGCAGAGTAACCCAGCCCAGCAGCAGACCCAGATTATCGCCAACAGCAGGCCCCTGAAGATAGAGCCTGGGCCTATTGCGATTCCCGCAGATTTTTCCCGCAGACCCCTGATAGGCGTTATCCAGCTTGACGACAAGGGCAGACTGCGCCGAGAAGCGCTGCACTTGGACAATGCCGGCCAATTAAGCAGCTCTAGCCTGCTTACCGATTCCAATTCCCTCCTGGCGCCAAACCTTAGCGCCAGGCTCAGTCCCCAGGATGCCAAAGCGCTCTTAGATAATCCTGACGCGCTGCTGTCATCGCGATACGCCGCCAACTTCCTGAACTGCCAGCGCGTGCTCATTCTGCCGTCCAAATCCCAAAGCGATTACTACGGCACCGATATAGATTTGCGCACCCTCTCCAGGCACAAAATCTATCCGAGCCATTCTGGAAGCCAGGCCGAAATGAACGCCGAGATAGTGGCTCAGGCGCTCTCTAGCGCCAGCCAGGCAAACACACCGGTAATTGCCAGCCAATACAGCTACAAGTATCACCGCACAGACGCCGACCATCTTTCAGCGAGCAGTTCTAAAACCGAGTATCCCAATCCCGCAGCCGCGAAGCAGGCCGGACTAAGACCCTGTCCGCTGTGCTTCCCCGAAACAGAGTATCAGGATGTCAATAACGGATCGCTCAGCTCGGCAGCAGTACCCGACGAGCTGCCGCTAAGCCAGCATACCGAGATGGCCGAACGTCTTTCCGCGGTCGCTGTCCAGATAGCGTATGCCAATAAGCTTAGCCCGCAGACCTACCGCGTTTATTTGCTGGCAGATCCAGACTATAAAGCGTTCTCATATGTTGGCGGGCCGGTGCTTCTCAGCGAGGGCCTGCTCAACGTCCTAGACACCCCCGGAGAGGTGGCCGCCGCGGTAGCTCACGAGATGGCTCACCTATCATTAGGGCATGTTACGCTAAAGCCTCAGAGCCAGCAAAAGAACGAGCAGAATCAGCAGGGAAACAGACGCGGAGGAGGCTTTGGATCCTTTTTAGGATCCATGGTCAGCAGTGCGGTGGGCTCTGCCGTAGCGTACAGCACCGGCAACTATTGGGCAGGCTGGGGAGCGCGCAAGGCCATAGACATTGGCTCCAATTTAAAAATTACATTTCCCAAGCACCATGAAGAAGCAGCAGACCGCCAAGCGATAATAATGTGCTTTAAGGCGGGCTATTCGCCTGAAGATTACGTGCTGACGATCAACAAGCTAGGCTCGCTTTACCAGCAGCGCAAAGACAATGAATGGCTAAAGGAGCATGGCAAAAGCGAAGACCGTCTCCGCAATATCCGCGGCCTAGTCGGCCAGCTAAGCGCTGTAGAGCTTGACCTGCGCACCTGGAACGACGATCCCACCCTCTGTGCAGCCTGGCGCCAGCAGGCTCAGCGCTGCATAGACAAGCCCTCGGAATTCCAAGATTTCTCAGCGGCCTACAAAAATGCAAAGGCAGCGATTTAAAGCGCTGCGGCAGCTTCCTCTCCGGCACAGGTTACGCATCTTAAGCTTGCTATCAATGCCGCTTAGTTAGACTAAACGGCATTGATAGCAAGGGATTAACACACCAATAAAAGAAAGATTATTTTTACAGCTATTGCATAAACGATGGAGGTTAACATGCAAAAGGACGGCATTACCCTTGAATATAAGATGGCAGCAGGCGAAGTCTTACACTATAAATCAGAGGTAGTGTCAGTACAGACCGTCCAAGAGCCCGGGGCAGAGCCAGCTATAACCGAATCTACACTTAATATTACCATTGAGCAAAAGGTGGTAAGGGCAATCGAAGGCTCATACGAGCTGGAAATAACCATAAGCGATGGCACTGTCAAAACTGGCAGCCAGGTTCTGCCTTTAGAGAATCTAAACGGCCAAAAGATAAGCATGGCCATGAAGCGGAATGGCGATATTTATAACGTATCGGCAAACATGCCCTTTTCCCAGCCAAGTTTTCCCACCCATCCTCTGAAGCTGCACGAAAGCTGGAAAACCATCAACCCTATAAAAATTCCCCTTAATGAAGAGGGCCATATTAAGAACTATGATTTAGAGTATACCCACACCCTGAGCAGCGTTGAAGCTATCCAGGGATACGACGTCGCCGTGGTAAGCATCGACTGCCCCAAAACAGATTTAAAGCTAAGCGAAGACGCTCACCAAACCATAACCGCTCAGGGCAAAACAAAATTTGCGCACACCCTAGGAAGGCTAGTGTCCTCCTATGTGCACACGCATACGGTGGTTGATGCTCAGGAATACGTCGTTACTACCGATATTAAGGTATCAGTCGACCTAGAAGAGCCTCTAAGACAGGCCAATAACCACGCCTTGCCTTCCTCGGGCGAAGAGCAGTTTATTCTGAATATTTAAGATGAGCGGCACCACTAAATATGTGGGCGTACATCTGGCTACCGTAA
>JAFSXO010000187.1 GCA_017444045.1 bacterium
AAAATTAGCCTCGGCTGGATATATTCATATGGACGAATATAACAAGATAAGTTTTGCTGTAACGGCAAAGCAAAACTATGCGGTCGTGCCTGGCTTCCCAAGATTAGTAAGAAAAGATTTACCTATAGAAATTGTCAAAGCCGAGTATCAGCTAGATTTGCCAAGCTTAACCCCTTGGGCTAAATGATGAGCGAGTGCCATAACGTAACACGTTTTTATGATAAAAACAGCTAAAGATATCATACGTATGTCTCAAGCGCAGGTAAGCAGCCCCGTTTTTCCGAAAAGTGACGGGTGATTCTACCAGGCATTATAATTTTCGTAATATTTATCGCTTTCGCCGCGCTGATGATGACCCGGCGCATGCCCGCCCTGCTGGCTCTGCCCGCCATGGCGGTCTCCATCGCCGCCGTATCCGGCAGCTTCTACGACTGGAGCGCCGTCCCCGCCGATGCCTCCGGCCCCAAAAACTGTTACGACTTTTTGATGGTCAGCGTCTTCAGCGAAGGGCCGGCCAGGCTGGCCAACGCCATAATGTACGCCGCCTTCGGCTCGGTGCTCTCCCAAGTCGTTATGCGCACCGGCATCGCTGCGCGCCTCATCAGCCTCACCGCCGAATACGCCGGAGAGAGCAAATACCGCCTGGCCGCGCTGATGACCATCATGGTAGCGGTCTGCTTTACCTCCGTCACGGGGCTGGGCGCGGTGATTATGATCGGCTCCCTCGTTTTGCCCATTTTGGTCGGCGCCGGCATATCTTCGGGCTATGCGGCCTGCCTGATGCTTTTCGCCATCGCCTGGGGAGGAATATTCAACCCGGCGGTTCTGGGCTTTTACGTCGATACTCTCAAAATCGATCAGAACACGATGCGCAGCTATGTGCTGGCCTATGGCATACTCATGGGGCTGACGACATTGCTGTTTTTTGCCATCCAGGGCTGGCGCGAGCGCAAATCCTTTAACTGGTCGGCTCCCATGCCCGCGCCTACACCGAGCAATGTGCCCATTCTAGCCTTGCTTACCCCCATTCTGCCTATAGCCCTAATCCTGATTTTCAATATGCCGATAATTCCGGCCTTTGTTATCGGTATGCTCTGGGGAGTGCTCACCGCCAGCGGCGGCTCTCCCATCAATGTGCTCACCGCGGCTATATTGGAGGGCCTGAAAGACATTGCCCCGGTCCTGGGCTTGTTCGTTGGCATCGGCATGGCTTTAAACGCGATGATGGCCGAGCCTACCAAGGCTGTGCTGGCTCCCTTCCTCCAGGCCGTAGTGCCTACGTCACCGCTGGGCTTTGTGCTGTTCTTCTCCCTGCTAGCTCCGTTGGCGCTGTATCGCGGGCCTCTGAATTTCTATGGCCTGGGAGCGGGGATCGCCGGCCTGCTGTTCGGCGCGCAGATGCTTCCCAATACTGCCATCATGGCGGCGTTCTTCAGCACCGGCCAGCTTCAGGGCGTTTCCGATCCGACCAACACTCACAACGTTTGGCTGGGACAGTTCGCCAAGGTCAGCACCTGGGATCTGCTGCGCCAGACCTTGCCCTATGTATGGGGGTTTAGTATAGTCGCCCTGCTGTGGTCGGTATTTTTCATGGGAGCTCTTAAATAATGGAAACTTGTGTGCGCGTTGGCATCGATGTGGGCGGTACCTTCACCCACGCTGTAGCTGTCGATAACCGTGACCTGCATCTGTAGGCCCAATGTGTGGTGCCCACCAGCCATAAGGCCGAAGCCGGTGTCGCTCAGGGTATTCTGGATGTATTTAATAAGCTGATAGATGAGCTTCCTCAGCCATTTAAAATAGTTTTTTTGGCGCACAGCACCACCCAGGCCACCAACGCCCTGCTGGAAGGCGATGTGGCCAAGGTCGCTATATTGGGCCTAATCGGACAGCTAGAAGGCGTTAAAGCTAAGGCCGATATGAATGTCGGCGACGTGGAGCTGGCTCCGGGAAAATATCTGCACACCGTACTGCAAACCTTCGCCAACGATGGCGACGGTTTGGAAAAGCAGCTTGAGGAATGCTGCGCAGGTCTGCCTGCCCAGGGCATCGGTGCTGCCGTGGCGGCGCAGAGCTTTTCCGTCGACGATCCTAGCGGCGAGAAGCTGATCAT
>JAFSXO010000024.1 GCA_017444045.1 bacterium
CGAGGGCTACAACCCTCAGGCTGAAGCTGCCGAATATCTCACCGAGCTGATGGCCGTAGACCGCGAAAAGCGCGTGGCCGATATAGCCTTCAATGCTGGCAGCTATGCTACCGGCTGCAAGACCACGCTTACTGGCGAAAACCAGTTTAGCCATGCCAATTCTGATCCGCTCAATACCCTGCTGACCGGCTTGGATGCGCCGTTCGTGCGTCCTAATACCATCGTTATGGGACAGGCGGTCTGGAGCGCCCTGCGCCGCAATGCCAAGATGGTGCAGACCGTATATCCCAACGCCAACGGCAACGGCATAATTACGCCTGAGCAGCTGGCTGGGATTCTCGGCGTGGACCGTGTGCTCATTGGGCAGGCCCGCGCCAACCGGGCCAAGCGCGGCGCCGCTCCCAATATCGACTACCTCTGGGGCAAGCATCTGGCGATGCTGTACATCGATGCTTCGGCCACTGTCAGCAGCCGCCTGACCTGGGGCTTTACCGCCGAATTTGGCAGCCGTTCTTCCGGTGTTATTCCGGCACCGGAGAAGTCCGTGCGCGGCTCCGTGAGGGTCAGGGTCAGCGAGTCACTGCGCGAGCTGGTCGTGTGCCCTGACGCTGGATATTTCATCCAGAATGCCGTGTCATAGATAAAATCGCCGTAACCCCGTTTAAAAACGATTTTGAACGGGGTGTGCGAGCGGATTAGTATAAATGCCCGTTTCGAAAGACGGCTTCATCTAGAGGCGTTTTAGGGCATTTATGCGCGTGCGACTTTGGAGGCGTGTTTTGTTCTGTACCTGCCAAGATTTAATAGACCAGCTGGGAGAGCGCACGCTGATCCAGCTTACCGATGACAGTCCCCAGCCTAAGACGGTTAACGCTGCTATCTGCAACGATACCATAGCTGCCGCCGAAGAGCTGATGCTCAGCAAGCTGGCTGGGCGCTATAGGGATGTCAGCGAGCTGCAGTCCACGCCTCTGCTGCGCCGGCTCGCTATAGATATATGCGCATACTATCTTTATAGCCGCCGCAACAAGGGCGACATAGAAAATGTGAAGCGCCGGTATGACGATGCTATAAAAGAGCTCAGCTGCATTCGGCTGGGGCAGAGCACGCCGCCTCAGGAGGCTGGCCAGTTTTACGCTTACCGCACCAGCAAGCGCAGCAGCGACCGCTGGTTTACCGACCAGGTATGGGAGCGCTTCTGATGACCGCTACAGTACAGGACATTGAGAATGCGATTATAGCCAAGCTGCAGGAAGCTCTGCCGGGCCTGTCGGCTGAGGCATTTCCGGAGCGCCCCGAAGAGTACGACCTGCTGCATCCTGTAGGCGCTGTGCTGGTGCAGTACGAGGGAGGCACATACAGCGGCAACGCACTGAGCAACGGTATAGCTCAGATCAAGACGCTGCGCTTTTCCGTGGTTACACTGGTGCGCAACCTGCGCAGCTCAGACGGCTGCTATGCTGCCATGCAGGCGGTGGCAGATGCTCTGACCGGCTTTGTCATCCCTGGCACTGTGCGCCCTATGGCCGTTGTCAGCGAGCGCTTTAACACTGAGTATGACGGCGTGTGGTCATACGTGCAGACCGTGGAGACGTCTGTGCGCATAGCCGCGCAATGCCATCAATAGATAACAATTAAGCTAAACGAGGAAACAGCTATGCCAAAAAACAGCAAAACCCTTACTTTAGGCGTCGGAGATCTTTATATAGACGGCCAGGATGTCGGCTATTTAGGCGGTGATGTAACTCACACCACCGAAATAGAAACAGAAGACTTTGAAAGCGGCGTCCCGTCTACCGTCATAAAAACAATCGTCAAGAAATTCAGCCGTGAGCTGAAGGCCAGCCTAGCTCAAATTGACATTAGCACACTCAAAACCGCGCTCGGCATCGGCGATACCGTAACTGTCAGCGAAGGCACCGAGCGTATAAACTTCGGCACTAACTACCAGCTGGCTGTCCTGCAGAACGTCATGTTCGTGCATACCCGCGATGATGGCGAAAAGGTTATCATTTTCTATCCTAAGGCCCAGGTCAAACCGGGCAGCACCGAGCTAAAGTTTAGCCGCGATGGGTATATCATGCAGGATATTACTATTGTAGCTGTCAGGGATGAAACCCGCGGAGACTGTCCTTTGGGCTTTGTGCAGGTCGGCGCCAGCGTCGAAACTGGGCCTGTGAACAGTCAAAGTAATAGCGGTGGCAATTCCGCCACTCCCAACGGCAGCAATGGCAATGAGACAGAGTCGAGCATTGTGGCTGTGACAGACGAGTCGGTGTCAGGCGAATCAGAATCGACCTGGTACAACTACCAGTTAGCCCACGCTGGCGTGGTAGAAGAGCCCGCTCCTGTGGTCAAGAGCGATGATGGTAACACCACGTATGTAGAGGATACCGACTATATCTTCGACTATGAGAATGGCATCATCACTACTAATGGTTGCAGCAGCACTACACTGACCGGCGGTGCGACTATCAAGGTCAGCTATTCTTACGACAGCAACGCTTCCAGCAGCTCGGACGGCACCGACAGTGGCAGCGGCAGCGGAACCTAGCTTAAGCGCATCAGGCCCCGCTTAGCCGGGGCCTTTTTAATCTGATTTGAACGGGCATTTAAGGCACGTTAAATGACGGAACTGAAGGGGTACAGACAATGAGCGAAGACACTTTCATCCTGGAAAAACGTCACAAAGTCGTGGCGATTGACGGGCGCAAATTTGTAATGCGCGAGATGGGCGCGGAAGAACTGCGCAACTACTCAAAAGCGCTGCTGGAGGCCAGCCGGAGCCTGAAAGCGAGCTTGGCCGATAAGCAGGATCTAGAAAGCGCTATGATGGAGGCCTCCGAAACGGAGATCCGCCTGCTGCTGAAGCTGCTTAAAGAGCCTGTGGATGCAGCCAGACCGGCAGACAAGGCGTTCTTGAGCGATCTCAGCTACAGCCAGCGGCAGGCCATTTTTAAGGTTCAGGACGACCTGAATGACATGGAGAACCTGCTAAAAAAAATGGCGAGCCTGCTAGCTTAAGCCCGGAGGCAGAAGCGGCAGGCCTGGGCTGGGCTGAATTAGCCGATATCATCGCCTCCCGCTACGGCATGAGCCCGCTGGGCGTATGGCGGGAGTATAGTTTAAGACAGATTGTTATTGTGGCCAACCTTGCGATGCGGGGGCGCTATCGTGAGCGGGCATTTCTGGCGGCTCTGCACGGGGTAAAGCTGGACGAAGAACCGGAATGGAATTTTGGATTTAGTAGTTCTCAGCGGGAGCGCGAGCTGGAAGAATTGCAGGCTTACATAGCAAGAAAGAAAGCGCAACAGAGGTAGATATGTCAGAAACTGGCGGCGCTAGCAGCGGCGTAGAGGTAAAGGTTGTATTTAAGGCCGATGTCAGCGAGTTGGAGGAGGCGAAAAAGTCTCTGGGCAGCTTCGATTCCTCTGCTGGTAGCGACACCAGCGGCTTAGACGATGCTGCTGACGCTGCCGAAAATGCTGAAGAAAAGCTCGATGAGCTAAGCGATAGTTCGGAAGAGGCCGGCGAAAAGCTTTCAGAGTTGGGAGAAAGTGCCGAAGAGGCGGCAGAAGGCTTAGAGGCTTTAGACGAAAACACCGAGACTGCCGGGGAAAATCTCGGGGCTTTGGGCGAGCAGGCGGATGAGGCTTCGCAGAATCTGGACAGCTTATGCGACAGCGCCGGAGAGGCCGCCGACAGCCTATCTGATGCCAACGGCAGCGCGGAAGAGATCGGTTCTGCACTGGATGAGCTGGGAGATAGCGCAGAAGCTACGGCAGAGCGAATCAGCGCTGTAAGCGAAGCGGCAGAAGAGACGGCCGACGAAGTAGAAAATGCCGGCAGTGCTGCCGAGCAGATTAGCGGCAGCCTGGACAGCGCCAGCGAATCTGCGAACAAGACAGCCGACAGCCTGAAGGATGTAGGCGAATCGGTTAAGGATACGGCGGATAGCCTGTCTGGGACCGGCGAATCGGTGCAAGGGCTATCAGATTCGCTGTCAGCTATCGGAGAAGCTACAGAAGAAACCTCTGAAAGTTTATCCTCTGTCAGCGAAGCCGGCGAAGATGCCAATGACAGGCTATCCTCTATCGGCGTTGCTGCCGAGGAGGCCGGAGAAAGCATTTCGCAGATCGGAGAGGCTGGCGAAGAGGCGGCGGACAATATCGGCGGCATCGGAGAGGCTACAGAAGTAGCCGGGGAAGCTCTAGGCAGCTTAGGCGACAATGCCGGCGAGGCAGCCGACCAGATCGGCGAGGTCGGCGCGTCTGGCCAGGATGCTGCCGACGACGTGGAAGAGATCGGCAGCGCGTCTGGCGATGCCAGCGCCCATTTAGAAAAGATCATCGGCCTGCTGGAGCAGATAGCCGCCAAGCTGGATAACGCTGGATCGGCGACCGGCGAGGCAAAGGAAGAGGTAGAAGAGGCAGGAGAGGCTGCGGGAAAGTCTGCCGATACATTCAAGGACTTCAGCGAAGCCCTGGGCAAGTTTGAAAACCTGGGCAACGGCTTAAAGGGCATTTCGGCTGGCCTTATCGGCATAGGCAAAAGCGCCATCGATACGGCGGGCGAGTTTGAGCAGCTGAGAGCCAAGCTGGTGACCATCCAAAAGAGCACCGAGGCGGCAAACGATACCTTTGAGTATGCCAAGACTTTAGCTGCGTCTACTCCGTTTGATGTTAAAAGCGTGGTTAATGCGGCGGTACAGTTGGAGGTTTACGGGCAGGAATCCAAAGATCTGCTGCCCGTTGTGGCCCACCTAGCCTCGGCGATGGGTGGCGATCTGTCGGCGGCAGCTACGGCCATGGGGCGCGCCCTGAGTGGCTCGAGCGAAGGCCTGCAGTCGCTGAGGGATGTCTTTGGCGTCAGCACGGACAAGCTGGTTAAGTTTGGCGCGACGCTTAACAAGCAGGGTGGCGTTGCCGTGGACAGCGCGGAAAATATCGAGAAGCTGAAAAAAGCTTTGGTGGGTTTGGTAAATGCTGAGTTTGACGGTGGCATTGAGCGCCAGGCTAAGACCATTACCGGCGCGATGGGCCAGATTGAGGACCAGATCACCAATACCAAGGCCGCGATTGGCGATGTGTTTGCGCCTTATGTGTCGGTGATAAGCGATCAACTAGCGAATCTGCTGGAAAAACTGCAAGGCTTTGCGCCTGCCATTGCGGTGTTTGGCGGTTTAGCGGCCGCAACTACGGGACTGGCTGGAACGTTTATTGTAGCTGCGGTGTCTGTTGCTGGCATGAGCGCGGCGATAAAAGCGCTAAGCAAAGATTTTACAGAGCTTAAAACTAAGTACGAAAGCTTCAAGGCCGCTAATGCTAATTTTGTCTCGGGTGCCAAGTTGGCCGGTGGCATAAGCTTGGGAATAACTGCGCTTTTGGCTCTAAAAGAGATATCCGATGTTGTCACTGAGAAAATAATCAATAACGAGAAAAAGGCTCAGGCTGAGATTGCGGCACAGTCGAAATCATTGGTACAGCAACGACAACGTTGGGACGACCTGCGCCATGCAATAGAAAGAGCTACAAAGGCAAAAATTAGATTTAATGGCAAGGATACGTCACCGGACGCTGTAGACGCAGCCAAAGCGCTCGAAGGAATGTCTGGAGCCCAGATACAGGATGCTGTCGGCGCAGGAAACGTTGAGAAGCTGCGCAATGCTGCGGCGCAGCATGAGAAAGAACTAAAAGAAGTACAAAATAATCTAAATAAAGCAAAAGAAGAATACAAAAAGACCATAAAGGAGATTGAAGAACTGAAAGCGGCGCTCGAAATTGCTAAGAGCGATCCAGAATTTGCACTTCAATATAGTGTAAGACTGCATAAAGCAAGCAAAAAGCAATTACAGCTGGAAAAAGATATTAAAGAATTTACATCTCGGGAAGCGCAGCTAAAAGACGAAGCACCTGCGTTTAAAACTGCTGTTGACAAACTTGACGCCGCGCCGGCCAGACTGGAGCTTGCCCAAAAGACAGCTGCTGCCGATCTGGATTTTGCAAACTTCGCCGCCAAAGCCAAAGACGCCGACGCGCTTTATACGGCTATTGAGCGTATGCGCGGAAGCCTGGCCAGCCTCTACAAATCTGCTGAAGGCGAACTCGGCCTTAGTCCGTCAGATCTTAAAGATACCACCGCGGTTTTAACCAAAATGGGCGACTTAGCTCGCCAAGGGCAGCAGGATGGTGTCCAGTATAGGCATCTAAAGGCTATTTTGGACCAGCAGCAAGCCCTCGAGGATACTCAGAAGAAATTGGGAGAGCTGCACAAGCAGAATACCGTTGACAAAGACATTAAGAATCTCGATGATGTGTTTGCCTACGAACAGGCTGGACGAGATCGCGATCTTAAGGCTACGGAGCAGCACTTAAACGAGAAGCTAGACCATTACAGAAGATATCGGCAGGCCTTGGCTAAAGAGGCTGAGGATGGACTGGCAAAAGGCCAAAAGAGCGGTTTCCTGCCCGGAGAGCAGGAGTACTGGCAGAAGCAGTATGCTGATGCGCAGCTATACCTGCCCGAAGAGCTGGATCTCATAAACCAAAGGCACGAAACCAGGAAGAATCTGGCAGTTGACAGCTTTGATAATCTAATCACACCGCTGCGCGATGCTGCTGAAGAGCTATCCAGCAAGGTTACCGCCAATCCCGCCGACCAGGTGGCAGCCTGGAAGCTAGTGGTAGACAAAGCCAAGGAATGGGGCCAGACCAACGCTGATATTTTAGCGCAAAGCCCCGAGCTTAAAAGGCAGTTTGAAGGCGATTTAAAGGCCATTGAAAAGGAGTATAAACAGGTTCAGGAGGCGGCTGCCAACACGGTTTTAACCAACCTAGCCGAAAAGGTATCTGAAAAGATAAGCTCTGTTAGCAGCTCTACCGCCCAGCTGGAGGCTATCCGTGAATCGGAGCGCCTGTATCAGCAGACGCTGAGAACCTCTAAAGAACTGCAGGCCAGCGATGCGGCGCGGCAGCAGGCGCAGAAACAACTCAACAGCTTAAAACAGCAGGAGCTGAAAATTCTTGAGCAGATTAAAGAGATGCAAAAGCAGGTTGAAAACGAAACCGCCAGCCTCGGGGTGCAGATAGAAGAAGAGAAGCTGGCCGCTTTGCAGGACCGGGCGCAGGCCGGGGAAGATGTCTCTAAGCAGATACTAGCCCAGGAGCAGAAGATCCATGATATGCGCCTGCAGATGCTGGAGGATGCCAAAAAGCAAGAACTGGATGCAATCGTAGAAAACAGCAAAGAAGCTGCCAGACTGCGCTTATCGGTTGAAATGAAGTATCAGAATAAAGTAACGCTGCTCAATATGCAGTTCCAGCGCAAATTAACTCAGGAGCAGCGCAGTCTCAGCGGCAGCCTTAAAACGGGCAAAGTCGGCGGCGGCTCGTCTGGCGATAAGGCAAAGCCAGCAGCAGGCCAGGAAAGCACCTGGAAGCCCGGATCGCCGCTAATGACGATGCAGGAGGCTATCAGCAGCCACAATCAGTGGTTTGCAAGCGCTGGGAGCGATTTTCTTAAGGATGTGTCCGTTAAGACCAACGAGATGGGCACGGCTGCTGAGCAGACATCTGCTAAGCTGCTTAAACTAGCCAGTAGTGCCGATGCGGCGGCCAGCGGTCTGACGGGAGCCAAACACAGCTCAGCAGCAAGCGGGCCGGAAACCTCTAGTATTAGTGCTGGAGCATCTGCACCCGGATCGGGTGGGTATAACCCAGCAGCGCTTTGGGCAGCATGGGAAAGCAGGCCGGAAGCGGAGCGGAAAAAGATCGAACTGGAAGCTCAGGCGTGGTTAGACGAGCAACAGGCCATAAAACGCAGACAGAATGAGCTGAGCGATCAGGACTGGGCGCTAGACCGGATTAAACGTGCAGAAAGCCTGCAGGGCTTTGACAGCGTCCTCCCATCAGCTGGTAGCGTGAGCGCCTTCCCCAGCGCAGGCAATGTCGGAGCTACAGTGCTGGCGGCTGCTGACGCCAACAGCTCGGCCGCTATGATGCCGGCATCTGTCAGTCAGTCACAAACGTCGACATATAATTTAAGCTTCGGCGGTCAGGCATCCAGCGGTAATGCGGTAGATGTGCAGCAGGTAACCGCTGGCGCAGCCAAGCTAGCGATCCAAAAAATTAGGCGCTCAAACCGCGCCAATGCGTTATTATGACAGGAGGGTGTATTGTATGTATTGGGATTGGGTGGAAGCATCGAGCAGCTCAAAAGAGATCACAACTCAGGCATGTTTGCCAAGCAACGCATCCACATACGGCAAATTGCAAATTGTTGATAATGCATGTCCTATCACGCAGCGCACATTCACTGCGAATGCACTAACCGCCAGCGCGGTGAATACAATCATCGCACAATCCAAAGTTAGAAACCGCTGTTTTAGGATTACCACATCGTTAGGCACAACGTATGTAGGCCGCTACATCAGCTATTCAGCTCAGCAAACGCGTGGGGCTGATCATTGGCAGTTCAGTATGGTCTTACAGGACATAGACGACGAGCTACCCGGGACACCTCAAGAGATATATACACTATCTGATACTTCTGATGCTTAAGGAGGACCTATGCTGTCTGTATCGCTTACCGAGCCAATAGTCAGTATTAGTGTTAATCTAACATTAGATGACGCTCACTCCTTTTCTGTGTCATTCGTAACTGCTGTGGATACATTTGAGATTGGCTCAGAAGTAACAATATATAGAGATAGTGCGACGTTGCTTATCGGTGCAGTCACCAGTTACTCGTATGATGCCGCAACTAAGATAATGAATATCAGCGGTATTGATAAGACCAGCTTTGCAGACCAGAATGATCGTAGGGAGACAGCATTAGCTACTGACAGGCTTGAAAGCGTATCATCAGCAATAAATAGTGTTAAGCCTGGCACGGTGCTAGGCTGCCCAGCAATATCGTGCTTTGGGTATGGAACATATAACGGTAGTACTCAGGACTTCGTGGAACGTGTGGCTAACGCTTTTGGATTAAATTGGTGGGTTAACCCCGTTGGCACAGGGTATTATTTGACCAGCGGTGACATAGCTACGCCAGCAACAGGCACACCCTTATATGGTTGGGGCTACCAC
>JAFSXO010000188.1 GCA_017444045.1 bacterium
GAGGCATGAGTGTTTTGGGCATAGACTGCTCTGGCTTCACCTATACCATATATGAGCGTCACGGCCTTATTCTGCCCCGCGATGCCGATGAGCAGTATATGTGTGGCGAGGAAATAGACATAAGCGATTTGCAGCGCGGAGATCTGCTGTTCTTCGGAGCTCCTGAGCGGGTGACGCATGTGGGAATGTATATCGGCGAGGGCCGTTTTATTCACGCGGCCAGCCGCAGAGGTGTGAGCGTAACAACGCTGCGGGAATCCGCTTCACAGCGCAATTGCCTGGGGGCTAGGCGCATACTTCCATAGAATGCTGCCATAGTAATGCTGGCCTAGTGTCTCAGTTGGTTAGTCTTGTTCTTGAGCCGGTATGTTTTGCGTTGGCAAGTCTGTCGTGCGTTTGGGCTGATTGGCTTAGCGGTAGGCAAGCTGGCTAGCCGCCTTGCGCTTCGAGCGTAATCTTAATGGTAAACATTTTGTCGCCGCGCCAGACGTTCATGAGGATTGTGTCGCCGGGATGGCATTTTTCCAGGATCTTTACCATGTCCTTGGTTGAAGTAACCGTCTGCCCGTTGATGGCGCTGATGGCATCGCCGCTGCGCAGCTTAGCGCGTTTGGCCGGAGAGCCTTCGGCGGCGTCAACTACTAAGACGCCAGTTTTAATCTTTATATTGTAATCTATGGCTGTCTGCGGGGTTAGATTCTTTCCGCTGATACCCAGCCAGGCGCGGCCTCCGGAGCGATGCTGAGGCGCAGAAGGCGCGGGAGCCGCGCTGTCTCCGCCGCTGCTGGCGCTTGGCTTGGGAGCCTCTTCAGAGCTGGCAGGCGCACTGCCCAGAATATCCTTGGCCACCCTGCGCAGGGTTGAGACCGGAATAGCGAAGGCCAGTCCTTGGGCTTTGTCATAGCCGTTGGCAGGGCCGTTATATACCAAGGCGTTTATGCCAATCAGCTGACCTTTTAGGTTGAACATACCGCCGCCGGATGAGCCAGGATTGATGGCAGCATCGGTCTGAATTAGGTCTTTATACTGTATGCCCTTGGTCTCGACGTTGCGGTGCAGGCTGCTGACCATGCCGATAGTGACTGTGCCGGTAAAGCCCAAAGGGTCGCCGATGGCGATTACGGTTTGTCCCACGCGCACATTGTCGGGGTTGCCCAGCGTTGCCGGATGGAGGCCGGTTGTATTAATACGCAGCAGGGCGAGATCGCTGTCCTTGGCCGTTTGGTAAACGGAAGCGTTGAAGATCTTTTTATTGCTAAGCTGTACCTTGATATTTGCGGCATTCTTGATGACGTGCGCATTGGTTACTATGTAGCCGTCTGACCTGATAACGACTCCTGAGCCTATGCCGGGCTTATCCTGATTCTTGCGGTAGGTGCGCACGGAAACCACACTTTTTTGGGCGCGCTCTATAGCCTGAATGCGCTGTTCCTCTTCATTGCCCAGCACGGGCAGGCTGTATGCCGAAATGGCCAGCCCCAAGAGCAGGACGATGAATAACAATAATCTATGGCGCACAGTAACCTCCACGTTGTCGTGCAAATAAAAAGTTAGGAGCTGACTTCAGCATTGTGCAGGCCGATTCCCTCTAGCATTTGCATTAGATTAAGCGGGGTTATGTTGTCGGGAACATAAACAGTAGCATTAACCTTAGTCGTTGTGCCATCGCTGTGCAGATCTAGCTGCAGGGTGCTGATGTTTAAATCGTTAAACAGCTTGTCGAGCGCATTTAGCTGCTGAGTGCGCTGAGCTAATTCTGCCTCTATATGCAGATAGTGGTGCACGCTTATTTCGTGCTCGACTGAGCGCAGGGTTATAAGAGTTATCAGAGAGATAAGGGTTGTTGCTAAGGCTCCTACATAGCAGGCTGCTCCGGCGGCCATGCCTATGGCAGCCACTACCCACATCGTAGCCGCGCTAGTTAGTCCGCGCACCGTCGCCCCGTGCTTCAGAATAGTTCCGGCCCCTAAAAAACCGATGCCGCTGACGACCTGAGCCGCGAGGCGTGCGGGATCGTTGACCTTGCCTATTTCCCTGAAAGCTGTTAGCGATAGGATGGTGAACAGGGCGGAACCTAATGAAACCAGCATATGCGTGCGCAGTCCGGCTGAACGGTTCATAGTCTCTCTTTCCCAGCCTATTAGAGCCCCTAACAGAGTCGCTGCCAATAAGCGCGCTATTACATCGATATTCCAGTCCACGGCGCTTGCGTTCCTTTCCGCCTATGCTTGGCAAAGGACTTCTAACCATGTAGGCTAAATACTTCTTTCATGGAGTTAATTCTCCGATTTTTCTTGGCTCTTTGTGAGGGCTGGACGTTGTTGGAAGGTGTGCTGTGCGCGAGTCAAAGCCGCTGGGTTTGATTTTGCTTTTTATA
>JAFSXO010000189.1 GCA_017444045.1 bacterium
CTGATTTCACTGTAACGTCTCACCCTAGATTACCGCCGTCTCGCCTTTTCTAAGCGTTAATTATCGATTTACACATCATGCACACTATATACAATAACTCAAAACGAAATATTTTTCTAGTCTATAATGTAACATTTTTTAGACACTTGCAATGAATTTTATTCTATTCGCTGATATTTGCCTCCACCCAGTCCCCGATGCGCTTGGCCCAGTTAGCGTGAACCAAGGCGCTGGGATGCCCGGACATCTGACCGCTGACGTGGAAAATCGGGGCATCGGCAGCTCCCTCGCGGCCATTGCCGACGAAGAAAAAGGGGAAATCCAGATGCCGCTGGCCCAATTCCAGCGCGTTGCCCCAGTCCTCCTCGTCTAAGCCGCAGACAGCCAAACGGCAGCCGTGGCGCTGGGCCAAATCGCGCAGGCTATCCAAAAGCTTAAAGTACACACTGTGCAGGAGCTGCCTGTCGATGCTGCCTCTTTGGTGGGCCTGACGCTGCAGACGCGCACTGTATACGCGCTTGGCAAAGTTAACGCTGATCAGAAGATCGTCCCCGGGCCAGCGCGGCTCACAGGGCAGATACACGAGATCGCCGCTACGGTTTACAGAGGCCCGCCGGCTCAGCACATAGGGTCCGCATCCGGAGATTTTGCCCAGGATGTGAAAGACACTGACATCGCGGAACGGATGGTCGTGCATAGCCGCGTACACAATCCAGTCGTATTTCTGGCCCCGCTCCAAAATCTGCTCCGCCCTTGCCAGCGACTGGCATAGGCCGTAAGCATAGACGCCGTAATTGTCAAAGGCGATATCGGGAAAGCGCTCATTGAGCAGCCACGCCCAGGTCTCCTCGTCGCTGACCTGCCAGCCGTAAGTATAGGAGCAGCCTATGAGCATGACCCGCTTAGACGCGGGCTTATCATAATCGGGCCGGCTCGCCCGGCTGCCGTCGCGCCAGACCGTTTCACATACTTCCTTGCCAGACACTTCCCTGTGCCGCTTTACGCCAGACACGGTTTCCCAGCCCATTACGGGATTATAGGAATCGAACCGCCAAAGCGCCGAGCTGTCGTGCGGCGAGTAGCCCTCGAGCTTGAGATACACCTCGCTAAAGATGAGCAACAAGGCTGCGGCGGCCACAGCGAGAAGCGCGCGATGAAGCGTTTTAGCTTTTACAGACATTTACTAACACCGCTGCCGCCAGGTAGGGTTAGAACAGCCAACTTCAAAGGGTGCTCGCCGTCACAGGAAGGAAAGTCCGCATCCGGATAAATGCGCTCAATGCTGGGAGCCGGCAGGCCGATCTTAACGGCGGTGCGTTCCAGAACGGCGCGCCACTCCTCCCAGGTAACCTGCGCATGGTGATTGGTAGCTAAAATGCTGCCGCCTTCGGCCAGGCACAGCAGGCAGGGCTTCAGCATCGAGGCGTAATCGTTCTGCAGATCGACCCTGCCGAAAGCGCTATTGGCCACCGTGGGCGGATCCAGCACGATAATATCAAAGCTCTGCGGCTCAACCCGCATATAGCGCCGCCGGGCCGCCCGCCCTTTGACCCCGAGCTGCGACAGCTGCCTGACGATCGGAAATACATCTTCCTGCCAGGTTTTAAAGCGCGCCGCCGGGATCCCGTTTATCTCGGCATTGCGGCGTCCTATTTCCAGACACCAGCGAGAAAAATCCACGTTGGTAACGGCCGCCCCGTTTGCGGCAGCCGCCACTCCCGCCGTGCAGGTGTAGGCGAACAGATTGAGTACGCACATACCAGGAAGGGCATGGCTGCGCAGCCAGCGCCGCCCAGCGCGGAAATCCAGAAACAGATAAGGATCCTTGCCGTGGCTGAATGAGGCGACCGCAAAGGTCTGCCCCTGCTCGCGGCACAGCGCCTCAAGGCTCCAGTCTGCGCCCTGTGCCAGAGGAGCGGCACCATCAGAGGAGGTATCCGCATACAGAACCGCCGATTTAGCCTTGCCCTGACGCGCCCAAACGACAAGGCGCAGCTGCTCTGAATTGGCATATTCCTTCAGAGCTTCCCATTCAGCGGAGGCGAGATCATCAAAGAACACCATGGCCAGCAGATACTCGCCATAGCGATCTACGGTAAGCCCTGGCCTGCCTTCCGCTATGCCGTGAAATACACGCCAGGCATTAGTGCCTTCGGCGTGAAAGCGGCGGCGCAGCTCTGAGCGCCTGGCATCGGCCTGCCTAAGCAAAACGCTGAGCCCATTGTCCACAGACATCTCTTATACTACTCCCGGCTCACCCTACAGATCGGCACTGCGGTTCTCATACAGTTAAACACCAGCGGCTCACAGGTCTGTAGGTCTCCAGCCCACGCGATCGTAATACATCTCGCAGCTGGTCACTAGGTGACGATCATTAAATTCCAGGAATTCCACGCCGTTATCTTCAAAGACCCTGTTGTCCATAGTATTGCGCACCCGCCGCTTCATTACTATGGTACCCGGCTCGATTAGCCAGCAGTCTACAAGGGTAAACGTCCATTCTGGATTGCGCACAAACAGCAGATCCAGATACTCTGCAATAGCCTCCTTGCCATACACTCCAGTAGAGCGGGCAGGATCGCGGTATACCGCGTCATCGCTAAGCATCGCTACAACCGCGCTGGGCTCAGAGCCAGACCATGCCGCTAGCCAGCGCTCACAGAACCTTCTACATTCCTCTTTACTGTCAGGGTCAGGCTTATCGCCTTGCTCTTTATCCACCTTATTCTCCTTGGCTTTAAAACATACCTGATAACAAGCTATTACCAGATTAGCATCACTACAATTTAAAAGATTAACATACATTCGTAATTATAGTCAAGGGAAGCTAAAGATAAGCTAGCGCCGCCGAGCTAGGCGCGGAAGCTGGTGCAGCACCAAATACGTTCAAAGCGCTCTAGGTTACCGAAATATGCCATTGTGCTATTAACAATTTTGTTTCTTAAAGTTTACGCATTAGCAAAAAAAAACGATTTGTTTACAATAGCTATATTGGCCATTATTTTGGTCAATGCTATTGCCAAAATGACATATTTTGTCTATTTGCAAACGTGTAATAGGGTAATTAAAAAGTCGAGCATAGGAATTATATATTACTGACAGCGGGAGATTGCGACCGATATGGGACTTTTTGGGGATAATAAAAAAGAAGAATTTGAAAAGCTATTTTTCGAGATGCTTGACACCCCAGAAGCGCAGAGAAAGATAAAAGACATTATCCAACCCAAACTTAACCAACAGTATATAAACATAAATAATCGCATAGATAATCTTAATAATCAAATGAATGCGCTCAATAGCGACCAAAGCAGTAGGCAGGGAAATGACCCCCAGAACAATTATGGACACGCAACCAGTTATAGCAATGCTACTGAAAACATGTATCTGTCTACTATTAATGAGTTAAAGAAAGAGAATTCCAAGCTCAAAAGTGACAACGCTAATCTAAAAGCAGATAAAAAAACGGCGGAAGACAACCGCGATGATCTCATTAAGGAACGCGATGATCTCATTAAACAGCTTGAACGAGTCCAGAGTGATCTTACAAATGCCAAGACTGAAAATCATAATCTGACAAATACCTTCGGCAAGCCTATCGATCTTTTGAGACGGTACCGCGAGCTTCCAAGACATATCAAGGACAGCCTTTCTGATGTTATCAGCCACGTAGACGAAGTACACTTTATCGCCTCCTGTTCTAGTCAGGAGCATTTAAAAGCTATATGGGATTATACCAAGCAGCTTATTGAAGATGGCCGCAATGCAGATGACATAGAAGTATTAAAGGGTATATTTGACTATTTCTTTGTCATTTTCAACGAATCGCTTACTACGCCAAAGTTTGTCCGGGACGATGTTGCCCAAGGCGACAGGTTTAACTACGAAAGACATGACAGATGCCCAGGCAGTTCAGCCTCTGGTGTAATCACAGAAGTGGTTCTTAAAGGCTATAAATCAGCCAATACTGGCAATATCATCTGCAAGTCAGTCGTTCGCGTACAATAGGAGATAATTCCATGATGCCGCTCACTCGTACATCTATGGAAGCACATTTGGCAGATGCAGGCAGTCTTTTTCTGAAAAAAGATGTGATGTATCTATCCCAACGCCTCAGCTTTCGTGAAGTCAAACCAATACCCATAAAGGATTTCTATCTGCTGCGCGTCACCAACGTATGCTACGATGAACAGGCTCCTAAAAAAGAAGCGCTCGAAAACGTACTATCCTCCCTCAAAATGGATGGGATCAATTTTGTATTCCTGATCGTCTGCAAAAAGGAAAAGGTCGATTTTTACTACGGCATTTCCAAAGACCTAAGCAGTAACAAAGCGCCAGAGTTCGCGATCAAGGATATCGGCGATCACATTCTCACACCCTCTATTCAGGGCAATTTCCGCGGCAGCCGCGTTAAGGCGCTTGAAAATGACGAGAAAAAGCACATATACGACATCCTGTCGGAAATGCCATATGCAGGCGTAATAGAAGGCGTTCCCGGTGCAAATAAGGACGACGAGAAGTATCAGGGCATAGACAGGCTAATCAACGTAATGTACGGAGACGAATACTGCTTCCTGGTTATCGCCAAGCCGCTGGATACTGACGCCATACTAAGTATTCAGGAACATCTCTATAGATTTTATGACCAAAACGCACCATTAGCAAAGCTGAATCTTCAATCTGGAAAAGGCAGCAACACCGGAACTTCAGCTTCGTCAACGAAGGGAAGCAGCCAGACATCGGGTTCATCTGATTCGACGACCAAGACGACCGGAAGCTCTGAAAGCGATACGCATACTAAAGGCGACAATTCCAGTACGACAAAGGGAGCTTCTAGAAGCACAACTGAAAACGAGAGCTACCGCGGAAACAGCATCTCTGTACAAAAAAGCGGTTCAGAAAGCAAAACTAAAGGGGAAAGTTCATCTTTTTCTCATCAAACCGGAAGCAACACCTCAACCTCAACGGCCACAAGCACTAACACCTCAGCAACAGAAAGCGACAGCACGACAAAAGGCCAAAATACTGGTACATCAGAGTCAAACACTTGGACTTATGAATGCGTGAACCGCAGAATCCAGGACATAATAAAGTTCATGGATGACATCGTCTTCCCCCGTCTCGATTACGGCAAGGGCAAGGGCACCTTCCTTACCTCCATGTGCGTGTTTGCCTCCAAGCCGACTTCACTGCAAAAAATAAAAAACACCGTCACCGCTCTGTATTCCGGTGAAACAGGCAATAAGATTCCCTTGCAGTCCTTTAACATCTGTACGGAAGCCAAAAAGGCTTTTGCCTCCTTCCAGCTTCCGTCTGGCACTTTATACGGCGAGCCCGACGAGGGCGAATATCTCACCCACTTTGCCATGCACCATCTCGTAAACCGAACGGGTCCGTCCCATATCGGCAACTGGATCACCACCAACGAGCTGGGCATGATAGCGGGACTTCCCCAAAAAGAAGTCGTCGGACTAAGTCTGAACGAAGAGGTCGAATTCGGGCTGAATTTTGAGAAGCCTAAGCAGGCTGATAGCCTCATCGAGCTAGGCTGTCTGATACAGAACGGCAATGTGCTGCGAGAAAGTCCGGTATATCTCGACAAAGCGGACTTAGACAAGCACATATTCGTCGCCGGCGTGACGGGCAGCGGCAAGACCACGACCTGCCAGACCATACTCAGCAAGGCCAATATGCCATTTCTCGTAATCGAGCCGGCCAAAACGGAATACCGGGTGATGCTCCGCGAGCACAAAGACCTGCTGATCTTTACGCTCGGCGACAACCAGACCACGCCGCTGCGCATGAACCCGCTGGTGTTCTATAAGCACGAGAGCATTACATCAAGAGTAGATATGCTCTGCGCCTGCATAGAATCGGCGTTCGATATGGAAGCGGCCATACCCCAGATCATCGAGCAGGCTCTCTATGAAAGCTATGAAGAAAAGGGTTGGGACATCTACAACAATAATAACAAACAGTTTGACAATCCCTTCGACGGCAGCTACGAAGCATTTCCGACCATATCCGACCTAATTGAAAAATGCGAGGAAGTGGTCAACAAACAGGGCTTTGACGAACGGCTGAAAAACGATTATATCGGCTCCATCAAGGCCAGGCTTTTGGGACTTACCAGCGGCGGCAAAGGCTTTCTGCTCAATGCGCAGAGCTCTGTAGATTTTATAGAGCTGCTGGATCACAAGGTCGTCTTTGAGCTGGAGAACATCCGCAGCAGTGCCGAAAAATCGCTGATCATGGGATTTATCCTTATCAATCTCTCAGAAGCGATCCGCGAGAAATACAGAGAGACCGGCATCAAGCTCCAGCATATTACACTCGTAGAAGAAGCTCACAGACTTCTCAGCAAGCATATTCCCGGCGATAATCCCAGCAAAAAGAATAGCGTGGAAATGTTCTCCGATATGCTGGCGGAGATCAGAAAATACGGGGAATCCCTGGTTATCGTTGACCAGATACCGAATAAGCTGACCCCAGATGTTCTGAAGAACACCAACACCAAAATCATTCACCGCATTTTTGCGGCAGACGACAAAGATGCTGTCGGCAATACCATCATGCTCAAGGATGAGCAGAAGGAGTTTCTGTCCAATTTGCCCGCTGGACGCGCGGTTTATTTCACCACCGGCACCGACAAAGCCGTACAGATTCAGATCAACAGACCTCCCGACCTCGATACCTCCTCCGAGCCTCCGTCAGATGATGAGATACGCAAAAACGAAAGCGTTATCGCATTTTACTGCGATCACCATCAGTCTGGCTTATTCAAGGGACTGGAGTGCTTCAAGGAGAGGCCTACAATCCTGCAATTTAAATGTATCAGCGCTCTGAATAATGGCCTCATAGACATAAACAGCTGGAATAAAGAATTCAAGTCCACTAAAACATTTTCAGCAGAGACGATAGGCAAAATTCAAGCTGTTGTTGATACGCTTGGCGACTGTCTCTACGAATATTTACAAAATTACAACAATAACCTATGTAAAGTAATTTTACGTCGGTTCTATCAAAGTAGGAGCTAGAGAATATGTTATTATTTATGGGTTTGAATATGTCAAATCTAAGTGTAAGCGACCTCGGAAATGCTATACGCGATTCGGCAACTTCATTGTGTAATAGAATTGCCGGACCTGCAACTGAGATTGCCAAGACCATGATCAATGGTACAACGACTATCGTCAATGCTCTCGAGAAAGCCTTGCCTATTATAACAGCAGTACGTCCTGATCTCGCGAGATTATGCAATACGATTATCGCAGGGGGACGTATCATTTCAGAATTGGCAGAAGCTTTCGGCTTGAAGGAAAAAGACAAGGATATTCCTGAAGAGATGGCCATGAAAGCAGAAGTATCTACTAAAAAGCCTCAGGATTTTGATACGGCACAGGCATACATTAAGCACCTTCAGGAAGATATCAGCCTTTCAGAAGAGAACCAGGAGCGTCTTAATAATATGGACGAAAAAGAGCGCTCAGCGTATTGCGCAACAGGTACTTATCTGTACACGCAGGGCGTTATTGAGAGTCTAGGCTTGGACACCAAAGGTTTTTCGAATTCTGAAAAATTGATTGCCACTATCGCCCAAATAATTGTTGACGGCGTTTGTCTGATCGGCCCAATCCTTCCCGAAGAATACGCTAAATACTTAAAACATGGGCTAGCAGCTGGTTTAACATTGCAAGCATTTTCAGACTATCTGCACAACCAAAGCCACGACATCAGCCTCGACAAAAAGGTCCAGGATGCGATCATTGGAGCGATGAAGGAGAATAATCCTAACATTTCCGATCAGGATATTGAAACCAAGCTGAGCAGTTTTAACCTAGAGTGATAAGGCCATTTTATTAGCGTTGCGCAAAAAGGTTAACGCTTTGTACGGGTTCCGCGCTGACACTGCTCCGCTACGTTCATATGTGCCTAGCGCGGAATCAGTGACGCGCTACAAGGTGCTTTAACATTTAGACGAAGCGCCGACAAAGCTTAACTAAGTGGCAACGGCCTAGAGGAGTACAAAGGATGACAATTTTTCATTGCCTGTTCTGGATTAAAGATAATAACATTTCAGCGCTTCTCTATGACTCAGGAAGGCTTGAGCAGCTGAAAATCGGCGGAGAAAGGGCTGTACCGCTTACGGATTCATACTGGAAGGAATGGAAGGAATATTCCGGGATGTGCCGTGATGACCGTACGGATTTCTGCTTAATTTATGACAAAAAGACCCAGCCAGCCGAAGAGTTTTTGTCTTCGCAGTGCGACAGTCAGGACTGCATCTGGTGCAGAAGAAGAATCAAAGAAGCGGTTGAGCTGCTAGAGATACAAGAGCCTACCGAGATACGAAGCGAGAGCGGAGTAGTTCTGGCCAAAGCGGGCAGATTTATGAACGCAGCTAAAAATGATATCGCGACGATGACAGCATGGTACGCGCAAGCCGAAAGGGACGCGGAAGCACTGACAATAACGCCAAAAAGCACCACACCGCTTATAGAATACTTTACGGACAAACTGAAAGCGTGCAAAAAGGGATACGAAAGATGAAAAGGGAGGACGCGACAAAGAAGTCTCACAGCATTGTATTGACAACAATTAGTAGCACAGTAAATCAGCTCATCTCTGAAGCAAAAGAATTACTCGACAGAATACTTCACAAACAAACTAACATTAAACAAACAAATAATGTGCAACAAGGGGTACGAAAGATAAAAATGGAGTGTGCAACGAAGGAGATTCACAGTATTGCTCTGTCAAAAAACAGTCAGGAAGTAAAGAAGCTCATCGCTGAGAGAAAAAAGATGCTCGAGCAAAAAAAACACGAAGAGCGTTACAAAGAACTCAGAAAAGCAGTGGCTATTGCTTACAATGCACAGCAGGACTACTATTTTAACAAAGCTTGGATTCGTTTTTCCGTAAAGCTGGGAGCAAGCTCTTACTCACGAACTATTTTTTATTGGCACCGAGAAACAGAGCTCGTTGTACCAGTTTTAGACAACTATTCTTTAGACAATACTGAATATAACAACAGGCTTCATTGCTTATATTCTTTGCCTATCCTAATACCCACTTTAGGAGACATTAAAAAGCTATTTGGTAGAGGCAGCAATTGTCCGGGTGATATTTGGAAGGGTTTATATAAATCCAATACCCCCACTTGGAAGCTTGATCGCTGGATAGACTATGCCCAGGGTACTTATAACCTGGAAACAGGAGAGTTTAAAACAAATAAAGCCTATAAGGCAATTCGTTTATTTGTTTGCAAACTCAATAAACATAATTTTAAAGAAAAAGTTTGTTCGGGAGAGTACCTAATACTAGATGATGATCTCCTACTTAAAGCTATGAATGTGCTGAACCAGCGCCGTATTCAATACATACCCGAACGCGACATTGATCTCTTAGCAACAATCTTTAATATTCACATAAACACAACTGACAATGGAGAGCAAGAACAAGACTTAAACGACATTGAAGTTCCAGAAGAAAACAGCGAAACTTATATTAAACGGCTGCTTGAATGCGATTACCGCAGAGTAGAGCTCAGACCGTATGACAGACAATGCCTATACGATGTGAATCGCGGCCACTGGGAGCTTTGGGACTTGCCCGAGCAGGCCGGCGAAAGCGCTCGTATAAATCTGCCAAAACCGCTTATTGCGAGAAATCCTATCAGCGATATTCAATATAATGGTCTGATAGGTATTGACTTTGGCACAAAGAGTACCGTAGTTTCTGTACAGAATGGTCAGGAGCATATTACCCTACTGCGCGTGGGTACCGGAAGTCTGAATGAGGCTCCCAAAGCGAGTCATTACGAAAACCCGACCATCATGGAGTTTATCCATCTAGATAAGTTTTTAAAAGACTATGGGAAAAAGAAAGGCAGACCAGAAACATCAATTACTGATCTGGCTATTTCTCATAAGGCAGATAATGAGCTTAAGGGCCGTAGAAACAACGAGTATTTTGATTCGTTCTTCACTGAAATCAAGCAGTGGTGTGGCAATGGAAGCAGAATCATTAGAATTATCGATGAGAAGAACAATAGAAAAGAGCTACTACCGTTTGTCAGTCTGTCCGGAGAAGATTTCAATCCGCTAGAGGTTTATGCCTATTACCTCGGTCTCTATATCAACAATATGTATGAAAAAATATACCTGGACTATGTGCTCTCGTTTCCGGTAACCTACGATCTGGATGTCAAGAACAAAATACGGGAAAGCTTTGAGGCGGGTCTCTGGAAATCTCTGCCTGAGACGGTTCAGAACGATGAAGAAACAGCACAAAGATTCCGGGTCCGTATAGGAGTCAGCGAGCCAGCAGCTTATGCGATCACGGCTCTGCAGGGATATGGTTTTACCCCACAAGACAAAGACGAGAAATATTTCTACGCAATTTTCGATTTTGGCGGCGGTACCAGTGATTTCGACTTCGGGATCTGGCGAGGCGCCGATTACAAAAAACGCGAAGAAGAGGATAAAGATTATGTAATTGAGCACATCAGCAACGACGGAGACAGGTACCTCGGCGGCGAGAATCTGCTGGAGCTGTTAGCGTTTAGTATTTTTAAAGCAAACAGCGACTTCATGAGAACAGGTAAATCAGGAGGTAAAGAAAGTGTCGGGTTCTCATTTACACTTCCTGACGGCGTGATAAGACCAGATGGCTCTGAAGCCATTATCAACGATTCACCTTCAGCAAAGAGAAACACCAAACAGCTCATGGAAGTTTTGCGCCCATTCTGGGAGGGTATCATAGGTATCGATAATGAAAAGAATAAAGCCACTAAAGCAGAAACGATTAGCTATCACGGATATGTATTCCGCAAAGATGAAGCTTACAAATTCCCTATCGATGACGAAATGATAAAAGTCGACCTATTTGACAACAATGGTGAACGTCAGCAGGCACAGACGCTCTATATTCAGAAACAGAATGAGCTTCTCGTCGACCTAATCGGCATCCTCGAAAAACGCATAGAGAAAGGTGTAGAACAGTTCTTTGCTGCCTTAATGCATGCTTTTGGATACGATATTGTCCAAAACAGCATGGCTGGCAAGATTCACATATTCCTCGCCGGTAATTCCAGCAAATCGCCCATATTGAAGAAGCTGTTCGAACAGCATATCGGGCGAATAAATGAAGAGATTAATCAAAAGCATAATCTCAATGCAAATACCAATCATTTTGAATTATTTCCGCCTCTTGGTACTGCTGAAGCAAAGATAATACAAAAAGAAAGAGGTATCGAGCCCGACACAAGCATTACCGCACCCACGGGCAAAACTGGCGTCGCCTACGGTCTGATTTATGGACGCGAGGGCGGTCCTATCAAAGTGATTTCAAAGGCTAACGCAGGTGACCAAGCGAAATTCAAGTTCAATATCGGCAAAATTAGGCGCAATGCGTTCAGCATGGTGCTGGACCGGCATGAAGCCGTTTACGGAAAGTGGGTGCGCTTTGGACCGGCCAACAGCGACAGATTTGACATATACTACACCTCCTCTCCTAGTGCAGCAAAACAAATACCTGTTACAGACCCCAGTGTACACTTAATACGCTGCCACATTCCCGAGGCCGATAAAGATAAAGATATTTACATCCGCACCATTGAGGAAGCCCCAGAAGAAATAGAGTACTGCGTCTTTGCCCAAGGTGAAAAGCCGGACGAGACTGTAAAAGCGACCCGCATGCATCTGACCGAATAAGAAAGCAATTATTTCAGCTAGCGGCAGGGATATAGAATAGCTTTCTGTGCCCAGAAGTGAAATATATCTCGTTTGGTTAGGACATTTAGGCAGTTCGCTATGGTCTAACGTGCTCGGCTAAGGCATCGATGTATCTTTGGCGTTCTGCCTCTGGTATGCGTAAGGCGTTCATGGCTTCGGCGATCCCCCATCCCATGCTTTCCATCAGATTGCGGATCGAATCAATAATACATCCGTGGTGGCCTTGCTGGATCCCCTGCTGGATCCCCTGCTGAAGACCTTGCTGAATACCCTGCTGTATACCTTGCTGTATGCCTTTTCTTATGCCTCGCGCTTCGACTCCCCGGCTCAGATTGCACATAGTCAGCACCTCCTCATCAGTATTATTATCTACCCTAATCGCAAAATCGTCCAGCAGTATGCGTTTTTTCTCCTCTGCTGGCGCCGACGAAGCCAGCAGTGTTCCCAGCAGCTTCAAAATGCCCTGGTATTTTTTGTCGTGCTCATCGCCCAGACAGATTATCTTCAGGGTTATTAAATCATAATTTTCCGTTTTTTCACAGTTCCGTCCGACTTCGCAGTGTTCCGTTATTCGGTAGGCGGTTAGAACGTTAGCATTGCTGATCAACAATCTAAGAGCAGCATAACTGTCTGCTCGCCCCCGATCTTCTTTGCGTCCGTATGCGAATAGTTGGCGACAGGAAATAAGCGACCGCAATAGAAGACTTTATTTGCCCTATTAGGATCATCCCTAATAAGACTAAATAACACGCGTGGCGGATTAAACAGCATGGTAACGAACGAGAATGAGTTCGAGAACGGAGCTAATAGCGACGCTCAGATTCAGACGTCCAGCTCCAATTCGAGAATTTTACTTGCCATAGGCGACCTGCATGGCGATTATTATCGCTTTATACGGCATTTGCGCGATTTGGAGATACTGCTCCCCGGTACCATGGCCTGGAACCCCGAACGCGACAATATAGACCTGGTCTTAATCGGCGATTACACAGACTGGCGCGGAGAAGCCATCGAAAGCGGCATCGACGAGACAACCGAAGACGGAGCTTTGGGCAGCTTCCGCATCATCGAGCTAATACTGCATCTAACCAACGAGCTGGAAAAGCTGCGCCGCATTAATCCCCACTTCGACAGCCATTTTTATCCGCTCATCGGCAACCACGATGACATGATGCTGCATTCGGCTAACGTCTTCAGCTTTGTCAGCTGCGAAGAGCTGATAGAGCTATTGGGCAAGGCGCGCAATTTCGCCACCTGGAAACGCCACCTTTCCGATGCAGGCCTCAACGGCGAGCAGATAGAGCACATGTACAGCTTCCTAAACTGGTACGTCCAGGGCGGCGAGATCACCATCCGCGGCTTTGGCGGCATGGAAGCCTGGCGCGAAGCCATGAACGGCGAGATTGGCGATTTCATGCGCAACCGCCTCTATTTAGCGGTCATCGTCAACAAGCGCCTTTTCGCCCACAGCCTTCCCGACCTGCCCCGTTTTTGGCGGCCGCTCGAAGAGCTCGTCAACCTTCCGGAAAAAGAGTACCTAGAAGCCCGCGAAGCCTTCACCTGGGGACGCAAGGTATGGGGCTACGACTACAGCTCTGGAACGCGCACTAACATGTTCTCCGCCGAAGAACTCAACCGCATGCTCAATAGCATCGGCGCCACCAGCGCGGTCATCGGCCATACGCCCATGTCTCACAGCATAGAGCACGTCGTGGCCTACGATGGGCAGGTTATCAATATTGACGTGCACGGCGCTCCGGGCGGCAAAGCCTTTATGGAACGGTACGAGGGAACATCCCAGGAAAACCGTGCTCCTCTGCGCCCTTCACCTATGGGGGTCAGTAAATTTGAATGTCTGGCATAGACACTGCATTCCGCATCGCAAACAATCTGCGCTCTAACTTCGCCAAGGTTCTCCTGGGAAAGGATTTCACCGTTCCCCTGACCGCGATTTTAGGCGGCGGCCATATTCTGTGCACCGATGTCCCCGGCGTAGGGAAAACGGTATTCAGCAAGATTATTGCGCGCTCTTTCGGCTGCACCTATTCGCGCCTGCAATGCACAGCCGACCTACTGCCCTCCGATATTATCGGGGTAAACATTTACGATCAGAAGCGGGGCGAATTCGAGTTTAAGCGCGGTCCGATATTCAGCCAGATACTTTTAGCCGACGAGATCAGCCGCGCCACCCCCAAGGCTCAGTCAGCTCTTTTGGAGTGCATGGAAGAGCATCAGGTCACCGTTAACGGGCAGACCTACCCGATGAACGCTCCCTTTTTAGTAATAGCCACGCAGAATCCCATCGAGCACGAGGGGACATTTCCTCTGCCAGAAGCCCAGCTAGACCGCTTTATGATATCGCTGGACATAGGCTATCCAGATCCTCAGTCCGAATGCAATATGCTCACCCAGCAGCGCCTAGAGCACCCTCTGGACAGCATAGCCCAGATAGCATCAGCCGAAGAGCTGGCCCAAGCCCAAGCCGAAGTGCGCAGCGTTACGGTCAGCAGCAGTATTACCGAATATATAGTCGCTCTTGTCAGCTTTACGCGCACATCAGCCCACCTGTCCTTAGGCGCCAGTCCCCGAGGCTCCCAGTCGCTGTATCGCGCGGCACAGGCGCTAGCCGCCATTCAGAACCGCAAATACGTCATTCCCGACGATGTGCAGATGCTGGCTGCAGCTGCCCTGCAGCACCGCGTAATTCCCAAACGCCGCTTCGACAGAGCGCTGGCCCGCCAGGCGATAGAAGAAGCTCTCAGCACCATACCGGTTCCCACAGCTTAACAGACTTAACTATTATCTGCATTTTTATTACTGTACTGAAAAGGACATTAATCGCATATGGCTTTAACAATTGGACTTACCGGACTGGCGCAATCCGGAAAAACCACCCTGTTTAATTCTCTGACCAATATGGCCAACGCCAGCGAGACCGGCAAAGGCCGTCCCATGGCACATGTGCAGGTGCCCGACGCGCGCCTATGGGCTCTGTCCGAGATATTTAAGCCCAAAAAGACCACGCCCGCCACGGTAGATTTTCTGGACATGCCCTCGGGCGGAACCAGCAGCCTCACTCCCCAGGCTGTCGCCGAGATCCGCACAGCCACCGTACTCGTCGAGGTAGTGCGCTGCTTCGAGCATCCCTACCTCGAAGGCGTCAGTCCCGTAGCCGATATGGAAAACTTTGAGACCGAGCTGATGCTGGCCGATCTGAAGGTCGTCGAGGGCAAGCTGGAGCGCGCCAAAAAAATGGACGCCCACGAGCGCTCGCTGATCGAGTCCCTGGCTGCTCCGCTCTCAGATGGCGATTACAACGCTATACCTACGTTTAACGAAGAGGACAGAAAGCTTCTCTCCGGCTTAGGCCTGCTCTGCCTCAAGCCCTGCTTAGTGGTGGCCAACATCCCCGAGCACGAGCTTACCGGCGAAAGTGCCTCCTTCCACCAGGTACAGGAATACGCCCAGTCCCGTAATATGCCGGCCATCGCCGTCTGCGCCGACATCGAAGCCCAGCTGGCCGAGCTGAGCGACGAGGATCGCACGGTGTTCATGGAGGACCTGAATATCGAAAAGAGCGGCCTAGAGCAGCTTATCAGCATGTGCTACAAGCGCTTGGGTCTGCAGACTTTCTTTACCGCCGGCGACGACGAATGCCGCGCCTGGACCACCGCCATCGGCGCCAAAGCTCCCGAAGCGGCAGGAGAGATCCATTCCGATTTACAGCGCGGCTTCATCCGCGCCGAGGTTATCGGCTACGACACCTTCATGACCTGCAAGAGCCTGAACGTCGCCAAGGACAAAGGCCTGCTTCGCGTTGAGGGCAAAGAGTATGTAGTCCAGGATGGCGATATTCTCAACATCCGCTTCAATGTCTAAGCCTGCGGGAGAAATGGCGCATTTTCATTAAATGCTTACGCAATCTTTTGACATCGCCGTGGTCGGAGGCGGCCATGCCGGCATAGAAGCGGCGCTGGCTGCCGCGCGGCTGGGCAAAAGCGTAGCCTTAATTACATCGCGGCCCAACTACTGCGGACGCATGCCCTGCAATCCCTCCATCGGAGGGCCGGCCAAAGCCCATCTGGTGCGCGAGATCGATGCGCTGGGCGGCGAGATGGCGCGCACCATCGACCGCACCCACATACACATCCGCAATCTGAACACCAGCAAGGGGCCCGCCGTTCAGGCGCTCAGAGCTCAGGCCGACCGCCCCCGCTACGCTCAAGCCATGCAGGAGGTGCTAAGGCAGCAGGACGGCCTGCAGCTGATCGCCGACAGCGCCTGCGAGCTAATGCGCGAGGGAAACGCCATAGTCGGGCTGCGCTGCGCCTCAGGCCTGGAGATACGCGCCCGCGCCGCGGTGCTGACCACGGGCACCTTCCTCGAGGGACTGCTGCATCTGGGAAATTTCAGCGTGCCGGGTGGACGCTCGGGAGAAGCGCCGGCCCGCGGCTTGAGCGCTTCGCTGGCCGAGCTGGGGCTGCAGCTGGGACGCATGAAGACGGGAACCTGTCCGCGCCTGCACCGCGACTCCCTGAACACCGAGGGGCTTGATACGCTAGAGCCAAGCTACGAAGGCCTGGTCTTTTCGGATCTTTCGCCGCGCACCGCGCCGCCGAAGCAGGTAAAGTGCTGCATCACCCGCACCAACGAGCAGACGAAGTCCGTAATAATGGCCAACCTGCACCGCTCGCCCCTGTACGGCAGCACCGATACGCCGATCACGGGAGTAGGGCCGCGCTACTGCCCCTCAATCGAGGACAAGTTTGTGCGCTTCCCCGAGCACAAATACCACCTGGTTTTTCTGGAGCCGGAGGGCTTCGATGTCCCCGAGGTATACCTGCAGGGCGTAACCACCAGCCTGCCCTTAGACGTGCAGCTGGCGATAGTGCGCACCCTGCCTGGCCTGAAGCGCGCCCAGATCGTGCGCCCCGGCTACGCTGTGGAATACGACTTCGTTCTGCCCACCCAGCTGGAGCACACCTTAGCGGTGCGCGGCTGGAAGGGACTGTTTCTGGCCGGGCAGATCAACGGCACCTCGGGCTACGAGGAAGCCGCGGCCCAGGGGCTGCTCGCCGGCATCAACGCTTCGCGCAGCGTCGAAGGTCTGCCTCTCATCACCATCGGGCGCGACCAGGGCTATCTGGGCGTGCTGATCGACGACCTGGTCTGCCGGGGCACGCAGGAGCCCTACCGTATGCACACCAGCCGCGCTGAATACCGGCTGCTTCTGCGCCAGGACAACAGCGATGAGCGCCTCACCCCCTTGGGCCGCGAAATCGGGCTGGTCAGCGATGAGCGCTGGGATATCTACCAGATGCGCCAAAAAGCGGTCGAGGTCGAAATTCAGCGCCTGAATTCGTCATACGTCAGCCAGGCGCAGGCCGAACGTTACGGGGCTGCACTGCAGCGGAGCGTAGCGCCCGGCCAGACTCTGGCCAATCTCGTAAAGCAGCCTGGAGTAAGCCTTGACGTACTGCGCCGCTGCGACGGGCTTGAGCCTCTTGATCTGCAGGTCTGCACCAAAGCAGAGGTCACCGTCAAATACGCCGGCTATATCGAAGCCCAGAAAAAGGAAGTCGAGCGCGCAGCCAAATGGGAAAGGCTCACAATACCAGAAGATTACAGCTTTGACACACTGGCCGGCATTTCGCGGGAGGCCAAAGAGAAATGGAACCGAATCCGGCCCCATAATGTCGGCCAGGCATCGCGTATCGCCGGCATCGCCCCGGCCGACGTAACCGCCTTAATAGTTAACCTTCGCGGACTGCCGCCGGCGCGGCAGCACCGCAAACAGCCCTAGCGCTTACCCAGCAGA
>JAFSXO010000190.1 GCA_017444045.1 bacterium
ATGCCACGAATCCTTAACTAAATGGCATTGAACGCTTATCAAATGGTATCCAGGCGATCATGTCAGCAAATAATACTAAAAATAATAAAGCTACAGCCTCTCTATACGGGCGCAGCTATGCCAATGTAGACTTAGGAGTTTGTCTAGTATTTTTCGGCATAGTGGCAGCCGTACCGCTGTATGCGCTGGTGATGAACATTGTCTTCAAGCAGCCGGATATAAAATGGCGTACCGGCATTATCATAGGGCTTGTCTCGGTCGGCATCGGCTATCTGCTAATAAGGCATTCTAAGCGCTGCTTCAGGGTCACGTCTCACAGCGACGGAAGCGGAAGCATCAGCATCCGCGAAGGCTTACTGCGCCATCCACAGCACTACAGCTATAGCGCTGGCTCATTCATTCAGCTAAACATAGCCGACAGCAGCACCGGCGCTCCTGGCAGCTCACTCATGCAGATCAGTTTAATAGACGGCAGCCTACACTTTACGCTTGATATCCGCCCATTCAGCAAGATGCAGGAATCCCGCACTATCGCCGAGTTTCTCTCCAAAAACAGCGGGCTTAAGCTGCGCATGCCATACTACGATAATTTAGAGATAGAAGCCGCCGATTTAGATCTGCCCTTCCCCGAACGGGTGAAGAAATACCCCACTCTTATCGGTTTAGAACCCTCGCGGCCAGAAGGCTGCCCTATAAGCATTAAAGATCTAAATGCCGGCAATGACCGCCGTTATTCATGGGGCTTCCGCGCTAACGGCCTATTGGGACAGCTGTGCGCTTTGCTCATGGTCGCCTTTGCCCTAGCCTGCCTGCCTCTATTTGAAGACGGAGAGGGCATGTGCTCGCTGCTGGACTTCGCCATGCGCACCAAGGATTATACCTATTTTTATGCGGGCTTTGCTGCCTTAGGCATAATCGCTTTCATCTTTTGCGGCCTGGGCATGACCGTTACCGCTGAAGGCTTCCGCATCAACGCCGACTATCAGCTCTGGTGGATCACCTATAAGCACAGATCCATACTCTTATCAAAGCTTGAGGAAATATCCACCAAGGATACCTCTTCGGGGGCGGCCGTTCATCTAATCGCCGACGATCAGACGATCTCGATCAGAATGGCCAATTCGGTTTTGGCCAATTACCTAGCCAGCGATTTGCGCCATTTTATCGCCAACAAATAGTTAAGTGACATTAATAAAAAATGTCTGACAGAGTGTCACAAGTATGTCAGACACTCTGTCAGACATTTTCAGGCGCCTACTATGTCGCAGCCGCGACATCCATCTCTGCCTTCCTTTAGGGTCACAGTGTCGTTTAGTTAGTGTTTCGCGAGCATATTCGCGCTACACCAGCTTCCGCGCCGGCACTGCTTCGCTTCGCTCAGATGTGCCTTGCGCGGAACTGGTTACGCACTATAATCCTGATGTTAGGCAGCTGACGCTAAGTTACCAACATTGGCTACTTCATAGTGTACGTCTTCATGCACTTATTGTTCTCAGAGGTAACGACAGTGCCCGCGCAATTCTCGGGCATGCTGTAATTAAGCTTTACCTGAGAGCCATCGCCCAGGATGTCGATCACAGCCGACGTATTCGGATCGAGCTCTATGCTGCCGCTTCCGAAGTCAGAAGCTTCAACCTCATCGCCATATATTGAAGTAATCAGCACTGTCTCAGAGGTATCCTCAGAAACGCAGAGCTCATACTCCTTTAACAGCTCCAGATTGGTATACTTCATAGAAGAGGGCAGCCCATCCAGGGCGGTGCAGGCCACGGTCATTCCAGCCATAAGATTGGGCAGCGTGGATTTAGTTACATTAACGACGTTGTCAAAGCCCACGCTGGAGCTGGTAGCAATCCTAGTGACATAATCAACGCCGAAGGCATCGGCGATATAGCGCATGGTCAGATAAGCCTTGCCATACGCGCCGCCGGTGTTGTCAAAGCTGACAGAATTCACTTCGTTGGGATTGCTTAGATAGCTGTTAATAGCCGAGCCCAAGAAATAATTGCCTGGCTCAGCTTCACCATCGCAGACGGGGTCGAGGTTAAAGCCGCAAATATCCTCGGCCAGCATGGACTGGCCCTCGTTGATGCTAAGCATCTCAAAGGAATCACCGCTAAAGGTGCCATCCTTGATGTACTTCTGGTTAAAGTTGCACATGTGCTGGAACTCGTGGGCGATAGTAGAGTAAATATCTATGCCTTCTTTGTCGCCGTTCAGATAAAGAATCTCGCCTTCATTGCTATAGGACTCTTGGGATTTTGGCAGGCTGTCGATAGTAGTGCAATACCCATAAGTACCACTGCCGATAGTATTGGAGGACAGGAAAATCAGCACGACCTTCTTGGTTCCGTCCATGCCGCCATCCTTGCGCCACTCGGAGCCGAAGGTTTTGCGCACGCGCTCGCCTATGCCCAAGCCTTCGGGATCGTAATGGTTGTTGGTGCCAAAGTATTCATCGTAGCTCAGCGCTTTTTCTTTAGAGATAACGGGTTCGCCGTTGACCACCTCGGCCAAAACGATTACTGAGCTGGTGTCGGAGTTTTTGTGCATCTTCTGCACCGTGACATTCTTTTCACTGCGCAGATAGACGTCTATTAGCGTGGTCTCGCCCTCGTTCAGATCGGTATATACGGTGTTGGCTTTACAGGGGGCAATATCCGTACCCTTAGCCAGGCACTGCTTTTTGTATTTTTCTACGGCAGCTCGTCCGGCAGCTTCCATCTCCGGCGTGCCATAGCGCTCTATACTCTCGTTTTCAGTATCGAGAGCCTTATACACCTTAACAGACGCTGGACGGGCGACGCCTTTACAGCTGAGATTAATAACAGCACTGTCGCTAGCATCGCTGCCGGGATAATACCCGAGGGCAATGGTAGCCGTCTGTTTAGAGGACAGCGTACCCAGGTTTAAAGACTTGTCGGTATACCCATGCCCATGATGACTATCGCTTCCGCCGCATCCAACCAAACCAGCAGCTACGCCCAAAACAACGATGGGAAGCCCAAAACAAACGCGAGGAACAGAATTAAACATACTTAAATTCTCCCAAAACACTTATGGTTATAATAAAAACTAATACACCTACAGCGGCTATAACCGCGCAATTATTAAACTATGAAAAAATAGTAAAAAGGCAACCTGGGTGCCTATAAGCCGGGTTCTGTCTCGGCGAACCGAGGGTGACCATTTATCTCGATGCATGTTACCATACACCTCAAGCGACCTTTTCAGGAGGGGATCCGGCGGGCAGCAGGCCGCTAACGCGGCCCTCCGTGGGTCTTGCTCCAGGTGGGGTTTACCTAGCTGATGCGTCACCGCACCACTGGTGAGCTCTTACCTCGCCGTTGCACCCTTACCCCGTGCGCCTAAACGCACGGGGCGGTCCTCATTTCTGTGGCACTATCCTGAGAGTTACCTCTACTGGACGTTATCCAGCACCCTGCCCTATGGAGCCCGGACTTTCCTCAGACACCCCTTGCAAAGCGTCAGCGGCCACCTAACACCCAAATTGCCTTAAATTTACAAATTTTAACCGCGCTCCACATTGAGAGACCGCGTACCGCCGTCAATATTGATATATCCGGTTATAACGTATCTGCTGGCCCCTACGGGCTGGCCGTCGTTATTCACGCGGTTCCACTCGCCGTGGAATACCTTTTCCTCACCGGGCATTATCTCAATATTGGTTTCTTTTTCGGTAAACACGAAACGGTTGTTGTGAGAGGAATAGCGCCATACCTCCATGGGTACGGTGCGAAAGAACAGATGAACGGGACGCTGAACGATAAAGTCTAAAGCAGGGCTTTTGGTAAACTTTAAAGCTATGCGATGGCCGGACATGTTGTAAAGGGACATCTGCAGACCTATCGGCTTACCTGGCTCGGAATCGTAAATGCGCAGGCAAGTGTACAGGCCTCCGGATTCGGAAGACGCAGATTCACCCTGAGTGGGCTTGTTGGAACTGCTGGCAAAGCGAATTATTCCCAAAAAGCCGACGAACAGCACCGCCATAACGATAACAACCATGCGCAGATCCCGCTTGCTGTCAACTATAGTGGTAGATAATTGGCGAGCCCGCACCGGCTTGTGCTGAAAGCCGCTGTCATTCTCAGACAGAATATTGGTTTCCGTTCCATTTACCATATAAATTGCTCCGATTTACCGAAATTATTATACCTCTTGCCGCCAATGCCAGTTTAAGAGGCATGGCATTGGACAATGCCTAACGTGCGTTAGGGCCGCGTTTAATGCTAACATATTAGCTAATCGCTAAGCTACCAACATTGCTCTTGCCGCTACCTGTGCTATAATAGAACTTAAAGATCGGCTTTGAGCCAGGCTTATCGCCGATCCCATGTTTCGCACACTAAGCGTATCATAGCACAAATTTACCGAAAACTGAGAGGTTTTTTATGCGCCATTTTTTCGCTTTTATCCTGCTAACCTTACTGCTAGCCGCTCAGTCCTGGGCCGGCGAAGTCGGCATGGTCGTTAAAACCCCAGAAGATGGCGATATTATGGTCAACCGCGGCACTGAGGACTCAGTCCGCCCGGGAACCCATTGGTATATTTACCGCGATGGCAAACCCATAGCCGAGCTGGAAGTACAATTGGTAGACACCTATTCTTCCTACACCAAGCTGGTATCCGGTGGCGGTGTGCGCGTCGGCGATGTGGTTTCAGACGTGCCGTTTGCCCAGGCCCCCAAGCCCGAGGATTTCAATCCCACTCCCAAGGTACGGGAATTCGCCGCCCCCTCGCCCGAACAGGACGCGCGCAACAGCATTTACCGCTCCATGCGCCCCGAAACCCAAAAATCCGTGGAAGAAAAGTATCAGGATCTAGTCAGCAGCAATACCAAGGTCTGCGAATTCTCGGGAGGCAACAAAGAAGCTAGGCGCCCCACGGCCAACCTGCTGCAGATTGGTAACGTCTTCACCACCGTCACGAGCATAAAGCATCTTACCCCCATGCTTGGCCTGCAGACGCTGGGCGGCGTAGTACCTCAGGAGGTCGAAGCCAACACAGGAGCCAAGGAATTCTTTAAGGGCTGCCAGCTAAAGTTCGAGACCACCTGGTGGAGCGAGGATCTAGTAAGCGCCTATGCCGATACTATGGCGTTCCGCGAAGGTAAAAGCGATCCCCAAGAGCGGCTGATGATGCGCAGTGCCCTGCTTACCCAAAAGGGTCTGGACCGCTACATTTTATTCCACGTCAAGATCACCAACACCGGAACCGGCAACGTACAGCTCGAGCCCTTCCACTGGCACATGTTCCTAATCGACGGCCAGGGCAACCGCGTCAAAACCGAGCGCTACGATCAGATTTTAGACAAAACCCTGGCTCCAGAGCAGACCATTGAGGGATATGTCTATTTCCTGAGAACCGATGCCACGGGAAACGATATAACCTCTCCCGAAGGTGTTACCATTGTGTTTGAAGACATTTTGGCCGAACGCGAGCAGATATTCTTCGCTGCCCCGCGTCCGCCTCAGGCCAACAAGCGCATCTAATTAAGCTAAGGGAGCGTTCATATAATCAGCGATTCCTTAAGACAAAAAGCCAAAGCGCATTTACAGACTCAACATCACTGGCTTAACCGGCTTCTGCACCGGCTGCAGAGCCGGTTAACGCTTGTACGAAATACTTTATTTGGAGAAGTTGCCACCATGAGCGAAACCGTTGAAAACGAGAATGTCACCGAAACTGGAAACAGCGAGGACAGCACCGTCTCACAGACAGCCGATGAACTGACCGCCTTGCGCGAAGAGCTAGCCAAAACGAAGGAGCAGCTTAAACGCGTAGCCGCCGAAGCGGACAACTTCAGACGGCGCCAGGAAAGCAACTTTGAAAAACGCTTAGACAGCGCCAAAGACGACCTCGTCCGCAAGTTCTTGCCATTCATGGACAATTTAGAAATGGCCATAAAAGCCGCCCAGGAGAAGGGCGACATCAATGCCCTTCGCACCGGAGTCGAGATGGTGCACAAGAATATGATAAAGATATTGGCCGATCTGGGCATTCACCCCATAGAAGCGGTCGGGGAGACGTTCAACCCGTCCTGGCACGAGGCAGTTATGATGGAACAGCGCGAGGATTTGCCCGACGAGACCATCGTCGCCGAATTCAACCGCGGCTACAAATGCGGCGACAGGGTAATCCGCCCCAGCATGGTCAAGGTCGCCCGCAACGGACAGACCCCCACCCCTTAGTCCGCCTTTCCCTTATGTCTTTAATCTCTAGTTAAACCATCAGCAATGAAAGAAAGACAAGGAAAAGCTTATGGAATATCAGGATTATTATAAAGTTCTGGGCGTAGCCCGCGATGCCAGCGCTAAAGAGATAAAATCTGCTTACCGCAAGCTAACCAAAAAGTTTCACCCCGACGTAAACAAGGGCGATGCCAACGCCGAGGCAAAATACCGCCAAATCAACGAAGCGTATGAAGTCCTAGGCGACCCCGAAAAGCGCGCCAAGTACGACCAATTCGGCAGTCAGTGGGAGCAGTATCAAAAGATGGGGGGCAACCCCTTCGGCGGCGGTGCCCAATCGATCAACCTGGAGGATCTGCTGCGCCAGTTCGGCGGAGGTGGGCAGTCTACGGGCGGCCGCTCGGGACGCTCATCGTTCTTCGATATCCTGTTTGGCAACATGGGAGGAAGCCATTTTGGCGGCGGCTCAGGCTCATTCTCTGGCGGCAGCCCCTTCGGCAACGCTAACCCCTTCGGCGGCGGCAATCCTTTCGGCGGTGGCAGTCCCTTCGGCGGCGATCCGCGTCAGTCGATGGCCTCTAAGGGCAAGGATCTGGAGTGCAGCACCAGCATCAGCGTGGCAGAAGCGTACAAGGGAACGACCCGCACCATAACCATTGAGCGCGTCAGCGACTGTCCCGTATGCGGAGGGCGCGGGAGCAAACAGTCGGCTCCCTGCGGCTCCTGCTTCGGCAGCGGCAAGGTGCGCCTGCCCCGCAAGATCGACGTGCGCATTCCGGCCGGCATCAATTCTGGCAAAAAAATGCGCGTGCGCGGCGAAGGCGAGCCAGGCTTAAACGGAGGCGAAAACGGCGACATGTTCTTAACGGTGAACATCGCCGACGACTCCCGCTTCACCATCAAAGGCAAGAATGTCGAATGCGAGCTGTGGATATCGCTATATGACGCCCTATTCGGCGGAAGCGTAGACTTCGTTACCCCGTCAGGCTCTACCATCGCCCTCAAGATCAAAGAAGGCACCCAAAACGGTACGCGCATGAAGCTGGCGGGCTTGGGCTTGCCCGATGCCAAAGAAAAGGGCGACCTTTATGTGCGCCTCATGGTCAAGCTGCCGCTCCCGCTTTCTGAGGAAGACGCCAAAGCATTTAAAGCGCTAGCCAAGCGCTAATATAGCCTTTTAGAGCGCAATGCCTTCTAGGATGCGATTAACGATTTAGGCGGTTCGTATGCAGCGGTCATGCGAACCGCCTTTCAATTTAGTCTAATCAAAACAAGCGGCGGCAAAGCTCGCGCAAAAGCGTATTATAACGACATGCCATTGTATATAGGATTTGAGCATCATTTGTCAAAAGTGAATTGTTTATGCCTAGCATGTGCAATAAATTAGACAGAGGCCTAGGAACACCGCGCCTATGATCGCCATATTCGAATATATCGGAAGCGCCATAATAAAGTGTCTGGAGTTTTTCGGATCGCTGTTTATTCTATTGGGGCAATGCCTAAAATGGATCAGCATTGGCGCCATACGCTTTAAGCTGACCATTCAGCAAATGGCCCATTTGGGTGTGGATTCCCTGCTGATAGTGGTGCTGACAACCACCTCGGCCGGCATGGTCATCTCCCTGCAGCTTGCCAGCCTAGCCGTGCAGTATGGCATTACCAACATGGTTGGCGGCGGCGTAGCTTTAGCTATGGCCAGAGAGCTGGCTCCTATGCTTACCGCCGTAGTAGTAGCGGGACGCGCCGGCTCTGCTATAGCCGCCGAATTGGGAACCATGAAGGTAACGGAGCAGATATCCGCGCTGACCTGTATGGCGGTCAGCCCTGTGCGCTACCTTGTAGTGCCGCGCTTTTTGGCGCTAACGCTTATGATGCCGCTGCTAACTCTGTTTTCCCTGACTGCGGGAACCGTAGGCGGCGCTATTGTAGCCTTCACCTCGGCCAGCATTCCCTACGAAGTATTCCACGATTCTGTGGTCAGCTTCTTGGCAATGCGCGACATATACTGCATGACCCTAAAGGCCTTGGTCTTTGGCTCTGAAGTATCGCTCATCGCCTGCTGGCAGGGCATCAATACTGGCCGCGGAGCCGCCGGCGTGGGCAATTCAACCACATCAAGCGTGGTGTGCGCGACCATTATCATCTTCATCAGCAATTATCTCATGTCCATGTGGCTGTGGCCGGGAGCATAATGAGCAGCAAACTGATTACAACCGTACTTGGCCAGCGAGAGCCTCTCAGCGATCCCGCTATCTCCGTGCGCAATCTGTGCGTAGCCTTCGGCGGGCGCAAGATTCTTGACAATGTCAGCTTTGACATCCGCAGGGGCCAAACGCTGGTAATACTGGGACTGTCAGGGGTTGGAAAAAGTACAACCCTGCGCTGCCTCATGGGCCTGCAGCGCCCCGACAAGGGCGAAATTTTTATCAACGGCCGTGACATTCTCAAGATGGACTCCAAGGAGATGGACGAGCTGCGCAAGCGCATGGGCATGGCGTTTCAGATGTCAGCCCTTTTCGATTCGCTGACCATCGGTGAGAATGTGGCGTTTGGTCTGCGCGAGCATACCAAGCTTTCCGAACAGGAGATCCAGCGCATCGTTGCCGAGAAGCTGGCCAAGGTCGACCTGCAGGGTATGGCCGATCTCTATCCCAACCAGCTCTCTGGCGGTATGCAGAAACGCGCCAGCTTTGCGCACACTATAGCTACCGATCCAGATATTATCCTTTACGATGAGCCAACATCTGGCCTCGACCCAGTTCTGTCCATGGTAATCAACAACCTCATCAAAAACCTGCAGGAAGATACGCATGCGACATCAGTCGTGGTTACTCACGACATCAAGGGAGCTAAAACGGTAGGCCACCAGATAGCTATGCTTTACCAGGGGCGCTTTGCCTGGATGGGCACCCCTGAAGAGTTTGCCAGTACCGACAATCCGCTGATTGCTCAGTTCCGCGACGGCAACGTTGACGGACCGATACGCTTATAAGCTCGGCCTGCAGCGCAAGAGCTGCAGTCATAAAGCAACCATATATTTGTACAGCGCTGCGTTTATTGGTTAAACTAACGGCGCAAAACCGGGAGGACATGATGCAAATAAGCCCTACTGCACGGGTAGGTATGCTAGCCGTCGTGGCTATGGTACTTATCGGTATAGTATTCACGCAGATAGGCCACATGGGAACCAGCAAGGGTACCCCTTATGTAGTCGTATTCTCCGACGTAATGGGGCTGCAGATGAGAGCGCCAGTCCAGTTCTCTGGCGTGCGCGTAGGCTATGTATCTAACCTCACCTTAAACGATCAGAACCTAGTAGAAGTGACTATGTTCATAACCAGGCCCGATGTACAGCTGTATAGCTCTGACTACTGCACCTATACCATCACCAGCGACATTTTGGGAAGCAAATGGCTAGACATTAAACCGGGACCGGTTCCCGAGGGTGCCAAGCCCGTTACCGAGCTGGATCGCCTCAAGGGAGTGTCTCCTGTCTCCTTTGACACCCTAGCGCGACAGGGCACAGAAGTGCTGGAAGACTTAAAAGCTTCCATACGCGCTCTGAACAGCATTATCGACGACGACGCTTTCCGTTCTGACATTAAGCAGAGCATCACCAATTTCCGCGACATTACCGGCAACCTGCGCAACGCTTCGGCCAGCGCCAAGGATCTGGTACAAGACCTGCAGTCCCGCGTTGACAGCCTGGCTGACGCCCTGGAAGGCGTTGTCGGACATGTCGATCAGACTGTCGTGACATTCCAGTCTGACGCACGTCAGATGGGTCAGGACCTGCGCGAGGTCACCGGCACGGTTAAAGGCCTGGTAGCCAACAACGCCCAAAGCGTTAACGATCTGGTCAGCAATCTGCACGCCATATCCGTAAGCCTGCGCCATACCGCAGAGGTTGTCGAGCAGCTAGCCGAGGACAAAGACATTCAGGCCGATGTCAAAGGCGTAGCCGACAATCTGCGCAAGGTCAGCGAAGAAGTCGCGGGCATCCTGCAAGATGTACGCTCGATCACCAACGATCCCAACGTACAGCAAGACATAAAGGGTACTCTGCAAAATGTGCGCGAGACCACCGAAAGCGCCAACCGCACCGTCAAGAAGGTCGAAGGCGTAGTAGACCGCTTTACTGGCAACGATAAAAACGAAGAGGGCAAAAAGAAGAAAAAATTCATTCAGGCCGACATATCCAACGACTGGAATTTAAACAACGGCAAGGCCTCTACAAACATCAATGCCACGCTTTTCCCCGATGGCCCCTGGAACGTCAAGTTCGGCCTTGAC
>JAFSXO010000191.1 GCA_017444045.1 bacterium
AAGGCAAGAAGCGTATGAAGCGCATCGGCAATGTCGAGCTTCCTCAGGAGGCATTCTTGGCGGTGCTGCGCAACGACGAGGAGTAGTCCCTGCATTGCCGACAGCTACATAACAGTTTTTAATGAATATTATTCAGCAATTAGTCCGCTACAGAACCCGATAATTTGGGCTTTGTAGCGGATTTTAATATCAATTGAAATTAATTAAATTTATCAGTGCATCAGTTTATCACACTTAGCCAGACGACTGACATAAAAAATTTAACATAGCAGCAAAACCCTTGATTTTAGGGGTTAAAATCACATTTATTCGCAAAAACAAGCTTCACAAAATTTGACAAACTCGAAAAAAGGTTCTAATATACACTTGCTTTCGGGCGTTGAGCTGCCAAAGCGCTCTTTTTCCCGGCCAAGCATCAAAGGTGCGCCAGCCCTATCCGCATGAGCTGTGTGGCGCGCCGCTTAATTTTTTTTGGCATCTTATTGCCGATGCCAAGATACGAGGTAATCTGTTTTGCTAAATAAACTAGTCTGCTCGGCTGCCCTATATGCCATCCTGGTTTTTCCCGCTATGGCCAACAGCCCCAGCGAAGCTTTAGATATGTCCGGAGAAACGCTTACCGGAAGTTTTTGGAGCAGCAGCGAAGCCCTCGAGCCTCTACAGTTCTACAGCGAAAGCGAATTAAAGAACAACGGACTTATAAACGCTCCTGAGAACAAAAGGTCTGGCGACAATAGCGCCTCCAAAAACGGCGCCTCCCTGGCCAGCAAATACAATATGCCCCCTATTTTTGTGCGCACTACGGGCGTAGTATACAAAAAGGTTCCCCAGACGGATCACCGCCGCCGTTCCCTGGCCTCGCGCGGTGCCCACTCCGTTCAGCCCGCCGCCAGCACGTCTTACAAGACAGTAGCCGTCCGCGAGCCCATAAATCTGGACATAACCCCGATCATCTGCAAATATGCCGAAAAGCACAATCTCGATCCCTGGCTGGTGCGCGCCGTCATCCAGGTAGAATCCAATTTCTGCCCCACCGCCGGATCGCCGGTAGGCGCGGGCGGATTAATGCAGCTGATGCCGGCCACCGCCGCCAGCCTGGGCTGCAAAAACCGCTTTGATCCCGAGGCCAACATCGCCGCGGGCACGCGCTATCTGCGCCAGATGTGCAACATGTTCCCCAACGATATCCGCATTGCCATAGCCGCCTACAACGCCGGACCCGGCAACGTAAAGCGCTACGGCGGTATTCCGCCTTTTGCCGAGACCCGCAATTACGTGGCCAAGGTCACCCGCATATGGAACGAGAGCAAGGCTAAAGCTAAGAAGAAATAGCCATCTCGCCCTACGGTACGCAGTGACATGCACCGCCGCCGAAGCAAGATTTGCGCACATTGGGGGAAACACGGATACTGTGTTTCCCCCAATGTCGTTTAGTTAGTGTTTCGCGAACATATTCGTATAATGGTAGCCTTTACAAGGGCAAACTAGGACTGGCTTAAAAAATTATCTATGCGCAGCTTGGCGTTCTGGCGGATGTTCTCATAATAAAAGCCATAGTCCCAGCTGTGATAGCTCTGCGGCCCGAACATATCCTTATGCTTAACCGCCCAAACATTAGGGTCGGCACTGCGGCAGACCACCACTCCGCGCTTAAGGTCTAGCTGGGCATCGGCGAAGCCTTCCTCGCGCCTGGCTTTGCCGTTCTTCACAAAAAATGTGCCCAAATTCAGAGAGCTGGGCGCATAAGCATCGTCGAGACGCCAGGTCAGAGGGTTTATGCTCACCGCTCCCGGCTTCACCACCACACTGGTGCTGCCGGCATTGTCGGGGCCTTCAACATTCCAGGAAATGATTACGCCGGTATCGCCCTCCCCAGACGCGAAGCGCAGATGCGGATTATCCGCCAGCCAGCCCGCAGTTACCGAAAAGCCCAGGGAATAAGCAGCCACCATGCGCTTCAGCAGCTCGGGACGCTGAGCCAGATACTGCTCTAAAACGAAGCAGACCAGAACTGCCCCCTGCGAATGGCCGGCCAGAATAAATGGGCGCCCGCCGTTGCAGTGCGCAAAATAATAATCCAAAGCCGCAAACACGTCCATCTTGGGAACGGTAAAGCTTTTCCTGCCTTCATCGTCATCGATACCTATAAGCAGACGGGCATCGAGCTGGCGGTAGTAAGGCGCGTAAATGTTGGCCCACGGCTCAAAAACCGAGGCTTTGGCTTCCAGCTGATAAGGACCGCGGGAGCGCATGACTTTATTGTCTATATTGCAGACCTCGGCATCGCCGGGCTTCTCGGGCAGATAGGCGGTGGCCATGAGAAAGAACACATCCACCGGCTTGTCGGGTCGGCGCACCATCGAGAGCCAATTCGAAGGGCGAGAATAATCGGCAGGCTTCACTCCCTTGCCGGTTAGCACCCACTGATGTTTTATATTGGACATATTTCTACCCCATATCTACTCAATGCCGTTTATATAATATTTACGAGCTTATTCGCGCTGCCCTAGCTTCCGCGACGGCTATAGAAAAAGAGCCTCAGGGCAATCCCGAAGCTCTTTATCCTGGAGCCAAGAATCAGACTCGAACTGACGACCTGCTCATTACGAGTGAGCTGCTCTACCAACTGAGCTATCTTGGCACGTGCCAAATAATAATGACACCGAGTGCTATTCTAGCACATCAGCAGAGTGTTGTAAAGACTGGATAGACGCTGCACTGCAAATGCCTTAAGCTCATGCCTCGCAAACGTATATGCGCAGCACGAGCTGACGCACTGGTACCGCTTATATGCGTTCAGACGTGCCCGACACGAATCTGGCAGCGGCTACGGCCTGATCATATCAGCTACAACAGCGCTGACAGATATTTATCAACGACTAATGCCCTTATTGACAGGGGCAGGGACGCAATAACGCCTACCGCCATAATCCATAGTATAGTGTTAGACAGCGGCAGCAGCATCTGAGCAATAGATGCGAAGGCTATATATTTGCGCTCCGCGCCCTGCTCCATAGCGTGCTTTATGCACATCCATAGTCCTAATGCGTGGGAGATGAGCAGCGCAATTATAGAAAGAATAGGCTCTGGCACCAGCCAGGTAGCAGCTTCATCGGGAATAATTATTAACACTGCGATAATAGTAAAGCCTTGAAGTATAGACGGCAATAAAACTGTTGCATCGCCAGCATATCTCTCGTTATAAGACCGGCAAAGAGATTTGCCCAAACTTCTGCCTAAAAATGGCAGACAGCAGCCTATAACAGGCAAAGCCAAAATAATGCTATCTATCATTATACATGTCCTCTAGCTGGTAAATCTTTTTTCGCGGAACGTAAACAATAACCGATAAATGCGGTTATAGCGGGCTGCAATTGTGGCTATCGCGCCGATAGCTTCAGTTATGCGGTGGTTGTACGGTAGTTAAGCGGTGGTTGTATGGTAGTTAAGCGGTGGTTGTATGGTAGTTAAGCGGTAGTTGTAGTGCGTTTCAGCGTATGCAAACGTATGTCCAGTTTTTAGCTATAAACAATTCGCGTGTAACAGATCGGTAAAGATGCGATCTGTCAGTGACGCATATCACATATGTATACTATTCTAGAGCCGACTAAATACTCCCCCGTCTCGCCAATCTAATTATATATACATTGACTTTATTTCTCAGGAAGCCATAATGATACTATGCTGATAGCTTATCGTCAGCCAATAAATAAACAGCATTAAAGGACAGTCATGTTTCTAGATACAGATTTCTTGCGCGATGAAGAGATCAGATTGGTATTATACGACACAGACCCCGGAGATGAACGCAGGCAATGGGTTCCAAGCTATAAGTTTAACATTTGCGACCCAAACGGCACCAAAATGGGAATATGCGATTTGCGCATCGGGCACAACGAACGCGTCTTTTTTGGCGGCAATATAGGCTACGAGATTTTTGAGGAATACAGAGGCCACCATTACGCGGCCAAAGCCTGCCGCTTACTGTTTGGACTGGCCAGGAAACACGACATGGGATATGTGCTGATTGCCTGCAATCCTGCCAACATCGCCTCGAGGAAAACCTGCGAGCATTTGGGATGCCGCTTTTTAGGCGAGATAGATCTTCCTGCAGACCATATACTGCGCCGCGATGGCAGGACAAAGCAGTGCGTTTTTAGAGTAGATTTATAACGTCCCGCAGCAGACCAATAATTAGTGAACTGAGCAATGTCGTTTAGTTAAGCAATGGCCAATGGATCCCCATTATAACTCCCCCTAAAGGATGGCAGGGGGAGATGTCGCGACTGCGACAGAGGGGGTGGCCACAGTTGGTGGGGAAATCGAGGTTTAACACATGTCGTGTGCTAACCTGTACGCTAACGTACAAGGCAGCGCCAACGTTCACGATTGAGCATAACCAATGCCACGAATCCTTAACTAAATGGCATTGGTGAACTGAGGATTCTAGTGTCAGTCCCGATCGCCGAATAGCCACTCAATCCCCAGCCCTTTCAGCGGCGTCGACTTACCGCGGGAGAGATACTCGATATGCCATACTCCCTCACTGTCTGTATAGATTTTAGCCAGACTGCCGATATTGGATTTTACAACCCAATGGCTGTTAGCCCCTGTATAGGGGATTGGCCAGCTATTGCCGTACCCACCCCTGAGCACAGTTCGCATAAGGTCGCCGAGCACAGCATCATCGGGCATTTTGATGGTGTAAGTCCCTGCGTCCGCGTCATCTCCCATACATACGCTGCGCCTGCTAAACGAAATAACCATTCTTATCCACCATTATTCCTAATGCGCCCAGAGAATTCCTAACGCGAACATGCCGAACAATATCAAGCCAGCCAGAGCTAATCCCAGCGGAGGTATGGCCTGGGCTATAATCGCGCAAGCCATATAACCGCGGTCGGCGCGCTGCTCCGCCGCATGCTTTATGCACTGCCTTAATCCGAAGAAATAAGAAAGCGCCAGGCCCATCACCCACAAGACAAACCAGTGCGACATTCCGTAACCAGGAAAAGTCGCCAGCGACCCGACAGCAAAGACGAACTGCACAGCAAACGGCCTCCATTGTATAGCCGCCTCGCCATACCTTTTACGATAGGCCCTATTCAGCAGGAAGCCCAACAGACAGCCTATTATAGAGCCCATTATAGCCAGGCAAATCTCGTTGCCAACGTCCAACTGACAATTACTCCTTCAGATAGTATTATCTCTAATCGATGTATTATACAATGTCAATCAGCGAATGATCAATGTCATTAACTCAGTATCATTAACTCAGTATCATTAACT
>JAFSXO010000192.1 GCA_017444045.1 bacterium
ATGAGGAGGGCAACATCTACGTATGCTGCGGCAGCTATCCTCCGGGCGGAAGCATCGTGCGCATACCATACGATCTAACCGTACTGCCCACCGAATGGAAGGTATACGACGGCAAGGATCTCAGCGGCAACAGCTTTGCTCCCGGCCATATCTGCATAACCGACAGCGGCATGTTCGTTACCGATACCGCAACCCAGCGGATTATACGCATTAACGACATCGCCGGGCGCAACTCTTGGGAGAACGGCTCTTACGGCAGCGGCGTCATGGAGTTTATCGATCCCATGGGCATGAGTCAGGACGAGGAAGGCAATATTTACATCGTCGACACCCACAACGACCGCATTGTGCGTATTAAGAATATCCGCGGACAGGAATGGAAGACTTACGACACGCTAAATCCCGATTTCGGCCTGCGCTCTCCGCATTCAGTATACGTCTGGTCACCGCGCCCGTCTCTTGAGGATCTCGAGGACGAGGACAGCGAGCAGGACGGCAAGGATAAAGATAAAGATAAGGACAAGGATAAAGACAAGAAAGACAAGGACAAAGCTGACAAAAAGAATGTCCCTGAGCCGGAAGAGGAAAAGACCAAGCTCATCACCAACCCCACCGGCAACGGCGCCGGATTCGCTTTATAAGCAGGTGTGCTATGGGTACAGAAGAATCAAAACGCGTGAACAAGAACAATTCATCCTCAAATGCTTCCAGGAAAGCGAAAGCTTCCGCCGCCAGCGCCGCCAAGGCGCAGACTCCCGATACCGTAGATTACTGGCTGGAAAAAGCTAAACTACATCTCGATGCTGGCTGTCTCGATGATGCTATCGAGGCCTACCAGAATGCCGCCCGCATCGACCCCGACTGCGAATTCTGGGTAGAGATCGGCGAGCGCTATCTTTGCGACCGTCAGCTGGAAAAAGCCTTCATCGCCTTCGAGCAGGCCAGCAAAATGGATCCCAGCAATGCCTTCCGCGCCTCCTATTGGGACTGGCTGGGCCGTACCCGCGAAGCGATGCACGACTACAGCGGGGCGCTCGATGCCTACAGCAAATGGGCCATAGCCGCGCCGGATTCGATAGAGCCGGTTGACCGTTCAGGCGCACTGATGGTCACTCAGGAGCTATGGACCGACCTGCCGGTGCTGCGCAATCTTTACGTAGAGCGCTCCCGCTACAAGGCCAACGGCAGCAGCAGCGATCTCAATCCCGACGTTCTGGAATCGATGGCTCTCTACGCCTACTTCCTGGAAAAGGAGTTAGGCAGCAAGGAGGAGCCGTCGGCCACAGAGCTGGCCTATGCCACCCTGCGCGACAAATACGACAGCATAGCTATGCGCTATCTGCTGGGCCGCATATATTACGATCTGGAGCGCTACGACAGCGCCGACAACGAGTTTGTGCGGGCGCTTAAGCTGCTGGAGAAGCATCCCGACTGGTGCGAATACCGTTTCAATCTGGACTGGACGGCCAAATCCGCGATATTTATGCGCGGCAAAATTGCTCAAAAGCAGCACCGCTATAAAGATGCCCTGAACTTCTTTGACGAGAGTCTGACTCACAGCGAAAACGAAGCCGGTTTTCTGAGCGATTTAGAGCCGATATACGCCCGCCTGCGCCTGCAGCTGGATACTGGCGAGATAGAGACAGCCCAGGCTATAATCGACAACCTCTACGATATGGTCGAGCATAGCATGAGCAGTGCGCGCACGCGCTTCCAGACAGATACAGCCAACTTAAGCGAGCTTCCAGAGACCATCAGCCTTGACGAATACCCGGAATTATTGTCGGCTATTGTCCTGGACAAGCTAACGGGCTGGCGCCACCAAATGCGCCTCGAATGCGCTCTGCGCACCGGCAAGGTAGCCCAAGCCGAGCAAACGCTGCAGGAGATCCTTGAATTAGCCCGCGATACTGGCGAGGAAGAAGCTCCCTCGGAGGCGGCGCCCGCTAAGAATGAGCAGAGCAAGCATCTTGTTACTGCCGATGCTGCCCTAGCCGAGCAGGATACCCCGAAGGCCATCGCCGCTTTAAAACGCTACTGCAAAGCCTACCCCGATGACGAGGAGCGCCTGCTGCAATTAACCGAGCTGCTTCGCGGCAGCTTGACGGCCAAACGCTTCTCCGCCGAGCTGGAGCAGCTAATCGCCAGCCATCCGCACAGCGAGCAGCTTCTGGAATGGGCACACCGCTATTACTCCGAGCAAGGGCAGAGGCAGCGCGCTAAGCTGATGTACATGAGTCTGCACGCTCATAAGGCCGTAGGCTATCATCCTCCGGTATGCGAATGGCTCTGCCCCGCGGCGCCAGACAATCCGGCGCTAATCATGGCTATCAGCGCCAGGGCGTTCCCCGGCGACGGTCAGATCATTCTGACGGGAGGCGACGAAAACGTGGCAGCCTATGCCCATATAGTCCAAAGCTACATGCGCTCGGAAGCCAAGAACCTGCTGTTAGAGGACATAGACAAGCGCGATATTCACCTCAATCTGCGCCCCCTGGGCCGCAAAGAGATAAGCCTCTCCGAATTCAACCAAAGCCAGCAGAACAGCGACGAGGGCAAGGACAGCACCCGCGAAGCACTGCACAGCTGCGACGAAAATATAGGCCTGGCTATTTTCCTAGCCATGCACAGCGCCTTAATCGGCAAGATGGCCAACAGGCTGACCCTAGCCTGCGGAACAGTCGATCTGTACGGCAATGTCGGCGCCTCGCCCGATTTGGTTAGCGGCTTGGAGAATCTGGCCCAATACGAGGGAGAATGCTGGGAGCGCTTAATTCTGCCCCAGCAGATAGCGCCCGACCTACTGCAGAACGGCATCGCCGTTTGGGGCAACGCAGAAGAGCTAGTTATCGGCAATACGCTTCCCCAGATCCTCTGCGCCCTTAGCGAATGTCCCCAATCCTCCAACTAATGCGCCTGCGCAGCGCTTACGACGGTTTACGCCAGATAGGTTTTATCCATGCCTCCCATTTACCACCAGGAATTAAAGCAAATAAAAAACCAAGCCGCCCAGCTAGCCCTTAAGCTTGGCCAGCTGTTTATTACTCCGGAGCATCTGCTGCTCACGCTTTTGGAAAGCGAATGCCAGGCTAAGCCCTTCATAAGCAAGCATTTCGCGGTGACAGGCGTCAAAAAAGAGCTGAACGCCTACCTAAAAAGCTTTAAATCAGAAGGCGACGAAATCATAGCCGCACTGCCGGAGGCTCTGCTGTCCCTGCGCTCTTCGCGCACTATGCGCGAGGCCGAGGAATTAGCGTCGAGCTTCAAAGAGCCGGTAAACAGCCTGCATCTCCTGTGGGCGCTGCTCCAGGAGCATCGCTGCTTTGCCGTGGAGACCCTTGTACGCCTCAACTGGCTAAAGGGCAAGCACGGCGAAGACAGCGCTTCATTCGACTTAAACGACGAATGCGACCACATCTGCGGCAAGTGGTGCACCGAGATCGAGGCTCTTTTAGTTAGCTCCGGCTCCCACCGTCTGGCCATCATGTCGCTCACCTCGGAAAAGCGCGGCAACAATTCCAAATACTGGCGCAAGCAGCTCACCGCGGCCAGCCAGATGCTGCTGAACAACCAGGTTATTCAGGGCTCGGCGGTCGAGCGCGTGGCCAACACGCTGACGCGCTCCTGGGCCAACGTTATGGGCACAGACCGCCCTATGGCCAGCTTCCTTTTTGTCGGCCCGCGCGGCTCCGGCAAGCGCAGCCTGGCCCGCAACATAGCCAGCTTCCTGTTTAACAGCCCCGATCGGCTCAACTCCATAAGCTTAGGCGATTTCAGCGAAGAGCTGCGCGTTTCCCAGCTGCTGCAGTCACAGGAAAGCCCGGAGAAGGACAGCAGCCAGGAGGGCGCTCTGACCAAGGTGGCCACCGAATACCCCTACTCGCTCATCTATTTGGAGGATGTGGAAAGAGCCAACTCCAAAACGATGGATATCATCCACAGGCTGCTTAAGCATGGGCATATTCTCGATTCGCAGGGCAAGATCGTCGACTTCCGCGGCAACGTGATAATCCTTTCGCTGAGCATCGATCCAGTTTTCTTCGAGCGCGAAAAGGTCGTGGGGCTGCGCAGCAATGCCATAGGCAACAGCGGCACCCAGGAGAGCTATGAGCGCCTGCTTATGGAGGATCTGGAAAGGGTACTGCGCGCCGACACCTTAGGTCTGGTTGACGAGGTGGTGTTCTTCCCGCCGCTTACCGATCAGGAGCTGACCGAGCGCGCCAAGATTCTGGCCAAAGAACTATGCGATAACGTACTCCGCCAGTACAACATAGAGCTGAAGCTGGACGACAGCGTTTACGCTTACTTAATGAAGCGCCTGCGCGATCTGGGCAAGGACACGGGAACCCTGCGGCGCATCTTCACCCGCGAGGTCAGCAACGCCGTGGCCCAGGCTCTGCTGGACAACCGCCTCAAGGCCGGCAAAAAAGCCCTGCTGAAAGGCCCCGAAAACGGCGACAAGAACGCCGAGGGCAAGGCTATCACTGTGGAGGCACTGGCCTAGAGAACAGTATTTGACAGATAAAAAGGCGCTGTGCTATAGTAACAAAAGAAAGTGCTGCCGATAGACGGCTGCCCTTAGGTTGATGTCAAATGACCGTTACCTTTGGCTGGGAGACGGTCATTTGCTTTTGATTGATACAGTTTGCCAATGGCTATACCAACGGCAAAACCTATACCTAAACAGGCTAAGCCAAAGCTTAGCACTGCAAGCATATTATCAACTGTCAGCATTTCTTTAGCCCTCCTTTCGTTAGCTTCCCTTGCGGGTTTCCAATGATTTGGCCAAATAGAGCTATTTTGGCAGCAATAATCATTTTTGCATTCCATACGCAACACATTTAGGCATATTGGAGCAAAAAAAAGCAATTTTGTAAAAATACAGGATTTAATGATCGAAGCAAGAAGAAATTAGCTACAATAGACATACTATTTAGACGATGCCAAAATCGTTGAGAAAAAGATTCAGATTGTATCAAAGTATCTCACCAAGCTATTGTCATGGCGGGTTTGGAATCACCAAATGATTTCCCAAAGCTCCTTAGAAACTGAGATTTACAACTTATGCGTCCAAATCAGAGACAAAGATATTGACTCTTTACAAGAGTACTTGGACAGCGATCCTATAGAGCTGCCAGAGCTTAATAATGCCCCAATACTAAATCAGCAAATTAAAAGCAGACTGCGCGTTCTGCTTGCTCTTATTACCGAAATAGTTGCCGCAAATTCGGGA
>JAFSXO010000193.1 GCA_017444045.1 bacterium
CGTTTTATGCTGTCTAGGGTATTTGCAGGCGCCTAAAACGGTATTAGGCTGGGGAAATCCTATTCGGTACGAGAGGATGCCGAATTCTCCAAAAGCGGTCTTAGCCGGACTGGTTTTATCTGTAATTAGTTTAAGAAGTAATATTCCATGATTATTACGCGTTTGCGTTAGGAGGATCTTCTAAATGTCGTTTCTTCGACACAAGAACGAGGCTACTGGGCGTATATCCTTTCTGAAGGTGTCTCCCGCTCTGGAACTTCCCAATTTAATTGAACTTCAGCGCGAATCTTATGAAAGATTCGTAAATGAGGGCTTGCGCGAGACCTTCAGCGATTTTTCTCCAATTAAAGATTTTGGAGGAAATCTGGAATTATCTTTTGGCAAATGCACTCTAGGAAAGCCTACACACTCGGTTGACGAGTGCCGGGGCTGTGACGATACATTTGCCCGCCCTTTGCACGTTGACACCAGTTTTTCTCATCTGGACGAAGCTGGGCAGCCGGTTAAAATTGAAACCCCGATTTTTATGGGCGAATTCCCGGCGATGACCGATACGGGAACGTTTGTCGTTAACGGAGCCGAACGGGTGATCGTCAGTCAGTTAGTGCGTTCTCCTGGCATTTACTATCAGCACAGCTTAGATACGCAGACCGGACGTTCAACCTGGACCGCTACAGTGATCCCTAACCGCGGCGCCTGGCTGGAGCTTGAAACTGATACCAACGATGTTATTTACGCGCGCATCGATAAAGCCCGCAAGCTGCCTGTAAGCGTACTGCTTCGCGCTTTGGGTCTCGGCAACGATGAGGTGGGCTACGGAACCAAAGAGGCTGTGGCTCAGCTTTTCAACAATGATCCTCTTATTGAAAAGACTCTGGATAAAGACGGCGTCGACGAGTTGGTCGAGCATGCCGAGACCCCAGAGAATGCCGATCCCATCAATGTTGCCCTAACGGAGATCTACAAAAAGCAGCGCCCTGGTGAGATTACCACCCCCGAAGGTGCCCAGCAGCTGATCAATAACCTGTTCTTCGAGTCTAAGCGCTATGATCTAGCTAAGGTTGGCAGCTTCCGTCTGGCACGCAAGCTGGGCCGCTGTGTCAAGTGCCCTCAGTGTGAGCAGCTTCAGCATCCCGGATCGTTTGTCTGCAGCAATCCCGAATGCGGTGCCCGCCTCAACTATTCGCTGACTTTAAGCAAAGCCGATATCGTGGCGGCTGTGCGCTATATGCTGGCTCTGATGAAGGCCAAGCGCTATGAGCTGTACAACGATGAGAACGAGCTGGCCAATGGTTTGCCGCTGTATGTTAAAGATAGGGGCATTTATCTGAAGGCCATCGATCCCGACTGCTTTGATGTTGCCGTTTTCAGCGACGATATCGATCATTTGGGAAATCGGCGCATTCGCGGCGTAGGCGAGCTTCTGCAGAATCAGTTCCGCGTGGGTCTGCAGCGCCTGGAGCGCGTCATTAAAGAGCGCATGTCGACGACCGATGTGCAGGCCAGCACGGTTGCCGCTTTGATTAATATTCGTCCGGTTACAGCGGCCATTAAGGAATTCTTTGGCTCCTCTCAGCTGTCTCAGTTTATGGATCAGACCAACATGCTGGCTGAGCTTACCCATAAGCGCCGTCTGTCAGCATTAGGGCCTGGTGGTTTGTCGCGCGAGCGCGCTGGCTTTGAGGTGCGCGACGTACACTACTCGCACTATGGCCGCATCTGCCCTATTGAAACCCCTGAAGGCCCGAACATCGGTTTGATCGGTTCCTTAGCTACTTACGGAAAGGTCAATGAATTCGGTTTTATTGAGACGCCTTACCGCAAGGTCAATATGGTTTTGGATCAGGATGTGATCGATGCCGATGGCAAGCTGCTCTATCACAAGGGCGATGTCGTGCCTCGTTTCGAGCTGCAGGAGCTTGAAGGCAAATTAGGGCATATCGAGGTGAAGGTACAGGTCACCGACCAGGTAGACTATATGTCCGCCGACCGCGAGGACGAGTTCGTTATCGCTCAGGCTAACACCAATCTCGATGAGCGCAACTTCATTATCGACGACCGTGTGGTTGTGCGCGAAAAGAATGAGCCGATTATCGTCAGCCCGCGCAATATCGACTATATGGATGTTACCTCCAAACAGATGGTTTCCGTAGCTACGGCGCTCATTCCCTTCCTGGAGCATGACGACGCTAACCGAGCCCTGATGGGCGCCAACATGCAGCGCCAGGCTGTTCCTCTGATCAATCCTCAGGCTCCTATTGTCGGTACTGGTATGGAGTACCGTGCCGCTAAAGACTCCGGCGCTCTGATGGTCTCAAAGCATGAAGGTGTAGTAACCGCGGTCAGCGCCACAGAGGTAGTTATCTGCGACGCCAATGGGGAAGAGCACGAGTATAAGCTGCATAAGTTCCGCCGTTCCAACTCTGGAACGTGCATTAACCAGCGTCCTATTGTCAAAAAGGGACAGCGCGTTAAAGTGAATGATATCCTGGCCGACGGTACCTCTTCGGTTAATGGTGAGCTGGCGCTGGGGCGCAATGTCCTGGTCGCCTTTATGCCCTGGGAAGGCTTTAACTACGAAGACGCAATCCTGCTTAGCGAAGAAGTGGTGCGCGACGACGTCTTTACCTCTATCCACATTGAGGAATATGACTGCGAGGCCCGCGACACTAAGCTCGGCGCTGAAGAGATTACCCGCGACATCCCCAATGTCGGCGAGGATATGCTGCGCAACCTCGATGAGCACGGCATTATCCGCATAGGTGCCGAGGTTCGCACCGAAGACATCCTGGTGGGCAAGGTAACCCCTAAGGGCGAGACTGAGTTAACCGCTGAAGAGCGCTTGCTGCGCGCTATCTTCGGCGAAAAGTCCCGCGATGTACGCGACACATCGCTAAAAGTGCCTCATGGAGAGCGTGGTAAGGTTATCGATATCAAGGTATTTGACCGCAACACTACCGATTCGCTCAAGCCTGGCGTAAACCGTATGGTCCGCGTCTATGTCGCCCAGAAGCGCAAGATCCTGCAGGGCGATAAAATGGCGGGCCGCCATGGTAATAAGGGTGTCGTATCGCGCATTATGCCAGTCGAAGATATGCCCTTCCTGCCCGATGGTACTCCGGTGCAGATCGTGCTCAACCCGCTGGGCGTGCCTTCGCGTATGAACATCGGACAGATTCTGGAGACGCATTTGGGCATGGCCATGCGTATGCTCAGCGGTCCCGAGGAACCGGTCATTCGCGTGGAAGTGCCGGTATTCGACAGCGTAAGCGAGGATCAGATTCACGACCTTATGGGTCTGGCTAAGCTTCAGGCCTGCCTCAAGCAGAAGGGTATTTACCTGAGCACTCCCGAGCTGGTCGATATACTCGACGATCAGCCTCTGTACGTGCGTCTGCTGGCCTTTGTAAACGGTCATGACGGTGTCGTGCTGACCACAAAGGAGATTAAGGATCTGATTGCGGCCACGCCTGAGGCCGAATTGGCTGCCAAGGTTGTCGAGGTTCTGCATCAGAATGGTGTCAAGAAGGTCGATAAGAGCGCTCTGGCTGATGTTATCGCGGAATACACCCTAGAGGAGAAGCTCTCCCGTGTCCTGAGTACTCACGTGCGCAAGTACAGTGCGGAGCAGGTAAGCGAGCTGGCCAAGTATATAACTGATTTCAATGAGCATGTGGTCACCGATGGCAAGACCATCCTGTTTGATGGGCGCACGGGTGAGCCTTATGATACAAAGGTTATGGTTGGGCAGATTTATATGCTCAAGCTGTTGCACCTCGTAGATGATAAGATTCACGCTCGTTCGACAGGACCTTACAGCCTCATCACCCAGCAGCCGTTGGGAGGTAAAGCTCAGTTTGGCGGCCAGCGCTTCGGTGAAATGGAGGTTTGGGCTTTGGAGGCTTACGGCGCTGCCTACACCCTGCAGGAGCTGCTGACCGTTAAGTCGGACGATGTTGTCGGCCGTGTTAAGACGTACGAAGCCATTGTAAAGGGCGAGAACGTTATGGATCCCGGTGTGCCCGAATCCTTCAAGGTGCTCATGAAGGAGCTGCAGAGCTTAGCGCTAGATGTGCGCGTTTTAGACAAAAACGGCAAATCAAAAGAGATGCGATCTGTTGAGGATCAGGATATCGTTAATCCACAGAGCAGAGAGGCGTTTTACCCCGAGACGTAATGCTATAGGTGAACTGCCGGAAGGCGCTATGCTTTCCGGCTTGATTTAGCGTTTGGCGTTTTTCCCTATTTGGAGGGCATTTTAATGGATGTTAATTATTTCGCGGCGATGAAGATCGGCTTGGCTTCACCTAACCAGATCGCGGTTTGGTCCTATGGAGAGGTTAA
>JAFSXO010000194.1 GCA_017444045.1 bacterium
ACAGAAGCCTGGCCGAGCGCCGCACTATAGCGGCCAGATCGCTGGGGCTGTAAAACTCAAGCTGCAGCAGAATACCGAAGCGCGAGCGCAGCGGCGAGGATATGGCGCCGCCCTTTGTGGTAGCGCCTACCAGCGTAAACGGGGATATTTTGTGGCGCACCGCGCCGGCTGTCGCCCCTTTGCTGAGGACGCGGTCAAAGGAGAGGTCCTCCATCACCGGATAGAGTATCTCCTCGACAACCCGCGACAGGCGGTGGATCTCGTCTATGAACAGAACGTCATAGGGCTGAAGGCTGTTCAGCAGAACCAGCAGGTCTATGGGGCGCTCTATGGCCGGCCCCGATGTCGGGCGCATGTTTACGCCCATCTCCGCGGCGATAAGCTGGGCCAGGGTCGTTTTGCCCAGTCCCGGAGGGCCGGACAGAAGAACGTGATCCAGGGCTTCGTGGCGCTGTGAGGCCGCCTGCATGAACACGCGCAGGTTTTCTATGTTTTCCCGCTGGCCGACATATTCGTCTAGGCTGTTGGGGCGCAGGCTGAAATCGGTATCATCTGGCTGGCTGTGCGGGTCCATATCGCGTTGTAAGCGCTCTGGCATAGATTCTCCTCGTTATCGTATTTTAAGCGTAAACTGTTGATGTAAATGTATAATGTAGCTGTTATTGTTGTATTTGTTTTACTTTAGCAAAGTTCTCCCTGCCCATATATTCAATGCCATTTAGTTGTCGTCTCGCGATGCTGGTTGCGCCTGTGCCAGCTTCTGTGCGGCAGTGCTTTGCTGAGCTTATTACAGCACGCTCATGGCGGCAATGACCATATCGTTTACGCTCGCGTCTGGGCTCAGCGTGGGCATCACCGCCTTCAGGGCATTCTCGGCCTCGTCGTCGCAGCAGCCCAGCCCCATCAGCACCGCTTTGGCTTCTGGGTTTACGCAGCTTCCCGTGGTCAGAGGCTCGGGCGGAAGCTCCTGGGCAATTTTGGTTATTTTGGTCTCCATCTCCAGAAGCAGGCGTTTGGCGCCTTTTTTGCCCAGCCCCGGCACCTTGGTCAGAGCCTTTTCGTCTTTGCTCAGCACCGCCGCCACGAAAGATCCGGTGGACATTTTGGATAAAATGCTCAGAGCCAGCTTGGTGCCAACCCCGGATATCCCCACCAGCGTATTGAACAGATCGCGCTCGCCGGCCGTAGCGAAGCCCACCAACGACATGGCGTTTTCGCGCACTATCAGCTGGGTGTGCAGTGTGCATTCCTGGCCGACCTCAAGCGAATCCGCCAGGGCCTCGGGAACCGCTACGGCAAAGCCGATCCCGCCTACCGCAATAACAATCTGTCCGGCGCGCCGGCGCTGGCATACGCCTGTGAGTTCTGCTATCATCTCGCTTCAGTCGTTCTCCGTATCTGGGTAATATAAACGTGGGTGATATAAATATGCGCCTGGCTGATGGCAGCGCAGGCGCATTTAATGAGCGTTTAGAGCAGCGGCATCAGAGCCCTGCTGCAGATATGCGTTATGGCGATGGCCAGCGCGTCGGCTGTGTCGTCTGGGCTCGGCTTTTTGGCCAGCCCAAGATAGGACATTACCATCATGGTAACTTCGTTCTTGTTGGCCCGCCCCGTACCGGTCAGCGCTTTTTTTATGTCGGCCGGTGTGTATTCAAAAATGCTTAGGCCAGCCTTCTGGGCGGCCAGCATGATGACCCCGCGGGCCTCGGCCACAACTATGCAGCTGGTTACGTTTTTATTGAAAAACAGCTTCTCTATGGCCAGCTCTTCGGGATGGTAACGCTCCGCCAGAGTGCTCAGATGATCGTAAATGAATGCCATCCGCTCGCCGGGCGTGCAGCCTTCGGGCGGAGTTATGCATCCGTAATCGAGCGCCTTGTAGCACCCGGCGCTGCCCTGGACAATTCCCCAGCCGCAGCGGTGGCTGCCGGGGTCAACGCCGAGGGTGATCTTGTTGCAGGCCGCTTCTGCGCCGATTATCACCCTAGTCCTCGTCCATGGCTTCTTCGGGGAAGTCGCCGTTGGAATAAACGTTCTGCACGTCGTCCAGGTCTTCGAGGCTGTCGATAATGCGCATAACGCTGGCCGCCTGATCGGCGTTCAGAGCAACCGTGTTCTTGGGTATCTGCGAGAAGTTGACGTCATCGACTTTATAGCCGGCGGCTTCTATGCCGTCCTTGACCTTGTGCAGGTCTTTGGGATCGGTGAGAACCTCGAAGAACTCGCCTTCGTTGCTGACATCGACAGCGCCAGCGTCTAAGGCGGCCATCATAAGCTCGTCCTCGTCTACGCCCTCTGCGGGGATCTGCAGAACGCCGCGCCGGTCGAACATCCAGCCTACGCAGCCGTTCTCGCCCAGGTTGCCGCCCAGCTTGGAGAAAATGGAGCGCACATCGGCCGCAGTGCGGTTACGGTTGTTAGTTGCAGCTTCAACTATGATGGCCACACCGTGAGTGCCGTAGCCTTCATAAGTGATCTCGTCAAAGTTTTCGCCTTCGCCGTTTCCGGAAGCTTTCTCGATGACGCGCTTAATATTGTCGGCAGGCATGTTGACCGCACGCGCGCGCTGAATGGCAACCTTCAGCAGAAAGTTAGTTTCAGGCTCAGGGCCACCCTTGCGAACGGCCATGTAAATGTCCTTGGACATTTTAGTAAACAGTTTGCCGCGCTGAGCGTCTACTTTGCCTTTCTTAAGGCGTATATTATGCCATTTTGAGTGACCAGACACTGAAATTACCTCCGCTGTAGTATTAATGTGTTATATAGCATTGGCAGGCTGCAGATGCTGTAGCCCTACCCTGCGGGCCCTGTGCTGTCTGCTTCCTGCATCTGTGCGAGAAATATTAGGGATATATGCGCGTAAGCATACGGGCATACGGAATGGTCTCGCGGACGTGATCCAGACCGCAGATCCAGGCCACAGTGCGCTCAATTCCCAGGCCGAAGCCAGAGTGCGGTACGCTTCCGTATTTGCGCAGCTCTAAATACCATTTGAAGGCTTCTTCGGGGAGCTTGTTGTCCTTGATGCGCTGGGCCAGCAGCTCATAGTCGTCGATGCGCTGGCTGCTGCCGATGATCTCGCCGTAGCCCTCGGGGGCCAGCATATCGGAGCACAGGCAGACTTCGGGACGCTCGGGATCGGGCTTCATATAGAAGGCTTTGCAGGCGCAGGGATAGTTCACGATGAAAACTGGGGTGTCGCTGTCCTCTGCGAGCAGCGTCTCGTCTGTAGCCCCCAGATCGTCGCCCCATTTGAAGTCCACGCCTTTGCTGCGCAGAATCTCTACGGCTTCGTCATAGGATATGCGTTTAAACGGAGCCTTAATGCGCTGCAGGCGCTCTATGTCGCGGCCCAGAACCTGGAGCTCGTGCATGCGGTTCTTCAGCACGCTGCCGATGACGTGGCAGAGCATCTGCTCCTGGATCTCCATATTCTCCTTCTGATCGCAGAAGGCCATCTCCGGCTCTACCATCCAGAATTCCATCAGATGGCGGCGCGTCTTGGATTTTTCGGCGCGGAAGGTAGGGCCAAAGCAGTAGACCCGACCGAAGGCCATGGCGTTGGCCTCGTTGTAAAGCTGTCCGCTCTGAGACAGGTAGGCCTTGCCCTCAAAATAATCGGTCTCAAACAGCGTCGTGGAGCCCTCGCAGGCGTTGGGGGTAAGGATCGGGCAGTCGAGGCGCAGGAAGCCGTGATTGTCCAGCCATTCCGAGATGGAGCGCATAATCTCCGCGCGGATGCGCAGGATGGCGTTCTGGCGGCTGGAGCGTATCCACAGGTGGCGCATATCCATTAAGAAATCCACGCCGTGCTCTTTGGGGGTAATGGGGAAATCCTCGGTCTGGCAGATTACGGCCATATCTTCGACGGTTAGCTCATAGCCGCCGGGAGCGCGCTCGTTTTTGCTGACCGTGCCCACAATTTCCAGCGATGTTTCCTGGCCGATGTGCTTGGCGGTATCAAACAGCTCCGGCGTTACCAGATTTTTGAGATTGACAGCCTGAATAGTGCCCGTGCCATCGCGAAGCTCCATAAACTGGATCTTGCCTGAAGGGCGCCCCTTGCATTTCCAGCCCTGAATGCGGACGCTCTGTCCGTCATACTCAGCGATATTCTCGATTTTAACCAGGGGCTTCTGTCCCTGCGATGTAAACTGCATGATTCTGTCACCTCCAAAACCACAACTTACGATGTAAAAACAGCTATACCTGCTTAAAAGCCAAGGCGCAATGCCAACAACTAAATGCGGATAGCTGCCGGCTGATTAGACCATTTTGCTGGCCATAAAGGCCAGAACCCAGGCGGCGGCCAGCTGAATGGCGGCCTGAGCCAGCATATACTTTCCCCTAGCCTGGCGGGCAACAGCGAACAGTGTAGGCAGGCAGGGAGTGCTGAAGGCTGTAAAGACCAGCAGCGCCAGGGCCTGCGCCGGCTTAAATAGAGGTGTGATTTTGCCTGCCAGCTTTACGGGCACCATGTTGGCGCATCCGTGCAGCGCTCCCCAGCTGAAGAAGCCTACCAGGGCCTGCCAGGTATCGTGCAGGGCTGTCATAGTTGTCTGCCCCAGCGCTTTGGCGCATTCGGCCAGCGTCATGGCCTGGCAGGGATCGCTGACCAGATAATTCATGGCAGCCGCGGCCAGCGCAGCCTCTTTGGCCACTAAGCTAGACAGCATTGTGGCGATAGCCCGCCAGTCGCCCAAGCCCAGGGGACTGAAGGCCCAGGCAAAGAAACCGGCCAGCGCTTCCATTTTTTTGAAATAAACCAATGCCCATACCGCAACCAGAACCAGTATAACCGGGGCGAAGGCGGTAGCGAAAAAGTTCCAGGTGAGCAGGCCGGCGGTGCAGATCAGCGACTTAAGCTTGGGAAAGCGGAAGGGCGGCAGGTCTAGGCTGCTCTCCTGCTTGGCTTCGGCCCCTTCTGCGGCGCGCAGCTCTAAGCATTTGCTGGCCAGCAGAACCAGGCAGGCCAGCGCCATACCGGCTGCGTACAGGGAAACCAGCACCCAGCCGGCTTTGTCGGGGCAGAGTATGGCGGACAGACAGGCCAGCACGGCTAACCTTCCCGCGCAGGGCACAAACGGCAGCGCCAGGGCGGCCCGAATTCGATTGCTCGGCGAGGGCATGAGAAGCGCGGTCTCTATGCCGTGCACCGTGCAGGCGAGGCTCTGCACCAGAGGGGTGGAAAATATATCGGCTATGCCAAGAAGGCTGCAGATACCGCGGAATCCCGCTCCCAGCCGGGACGACAGGCCGCTTTCTTCTAGGCCGGAAATAACTAAGAAGAAGGCAAACACCAGCGGAATGAAGGCTAAGAAGCTGCCCAGTCCTTCTACGAAGCAGCGGTTTACCAGCGACTGCACCATATCGGGCATGCCGATCCCCGCCAAGAAGCTGGCGGCGATCGAGGCTATGCTGTTTATCCAGACTGTCCAGGGGCTGGCCAGAGAAAACGCCAGATGCAGCAGCAGTCCGGCCAGGGCCAGAATGATCAGCACTCCTAAGAAGGGAGCGGTCAGCACCTTGTCGAGCTTCTGCTCGAGGGCGGAGGCTTCGCCGCTGTGCCTGCCGATCTCGCGCAGAATGCCATTGGCCAGCTGCAGGCGCGCCGCGCCGACGATCTCTCCGAAATCAGATCCAGAATCGCGCCAGTTTAAATTCTGCTGGGTAGCCTTTATTTGGGCGCTGTCGGGTATGGTCACCTGAAGCCCCTGCACCGAGGAAATGGACAGCCAGCGGGAGGTGTTGGCGTTAAGCTCGCGGGCCACCTCTCTGACGGAATCCTCTACCGCTTTATTGTAGCGCACGGTGAAGGACGGAGGCTCGGTCTCCAGGGCTTTGGCGGCGATCTCTTCCAGCTTTAGCACGCGCTCACCGATGTCGGTGAGTATGGGCACGCCCAGTATTCTGCTAATGACGTCCAGATTGAGCAGGGTGCCCTTATTCTTGGCATTGGCGTAGTCGCGCAGTCCCAGCAGAAGCGGCACGCCCAGCTCGGTAAGCTCTACGATAAACGGCAGGGTGTGCGCAAAAGCGTCGGCATTCATAACGCACAGAATGGCGACATGGTACTTGTTTTGGCTGCCGTCTAAGCGCACCAGCTCCTCGATCTCTCTGACGCTGGTGCCGTGCGTGCCGTGCATGTCGAGCACGCGCACTCTGCGGCCCAGCATGTCGGCGTCAACGGCTACCCGCGGCACCGTGCTGCCCAGCCAGGTCCCCAGGGTTGTTAAAGGATACTCCAGAGCGTTGACCAGTGCGGTCTTGCCGCTCAGCGTTTCGCCTACCGTAAGCAGAAGCAGATCGTCGCCGAGCAGAGGCGCTCCGGGCTCGAGTTTTTTATAGAAGCTTGCATCGGCGTAAAAGTCTCTCGCCATAATTACTGTACCTCGACGATAATGGCTGACGCTTCATCGGCAGTGATGGTATGCGTATTTCCGTTCAGCTCGAGCTGCCAGCTTTGGCCGCTGTCGGCTGTGTTTACCCTGCAGATCGTGTCGCCCACATTGATCTGCTTTTTCAGCAGGCGGCAGTCTACGGCTGGACGGCCGATAACCGCACGTATTATAGCCCTGTCTTCGGGTTTCATATCGGTTAAGGCGTGCTTGGGAATGTTCTTGCCGTGCCGGTGGGCGTGCCTGTGGTCAAAGATAAAGGACTGGCCATATCCATGGCTGTAGTTATGGGTATGGTAATGGCTGTGGATCCACGTTCCGTCTGCGTTTGGCGTCTGTGAAGCACCCTCAGTGAGCTTGGCTTCATGCGAATGGTTGTGATCTATTTGCTTGGCCGATGTAGCCACTTGCTTTCTCCTTTATGCAATGCCATTTAGCTAAGGATTCGTGGCATTGCTCCTTTATGTAAGCCAACGGCGGAATCTGTGCGCCCTTAAAACACTTTAGGAAGCGCAGACAATAGCAGATAGCTATTAACGCTTCCTTCCTTTGTCAGATAGCCAGTTTCTGTCAGTTCTTCTGAGCGTTCTGCCCAGACTGGCCGTGGGCGGTCTTTTGCTCCTTCGTGGCAGCCGCGTCTTTAGGCTCTGAGCAGATGTACACGATGTCGCCGTTTTTGACCCTGCCCAAATCGCGCCGCACAGCGTCTTCGGCTCCCTCGTCGCTTTTTATGCTTTCCATACTGCGCTTTATGCTGGTTATTTCAGCGCGCGTAAGATCCAGTTTTCTGTTCAGCTCGTCCAGCTCGGCCTTTTTCTCTTCGTATTCCGCTGTTTGCTTTTGAGCAATATCCGATATAACCTGGGCACTGATCGCCGCTAGACCCAAAATGATCGCAAATAACAAAATATTAGCCGCGAGCTTCACGCGATAATTCGACAGAAAACCCCTTATGCTGTTCACAGAAATGTCCCCGCTAAAACCCCTATGTTTAGAACCCCTATAAATGAGGAAAATTCAACGCTTATGCTTATGCTCCTAGTGCCTTTTGCCTGATTTTGTAAAATTATTGTTGCCAACTCGTAGACTCGTTATTGCTTATGCTGATGGCTTTGACAAAACACTAAGCTAATGGCTGTGCTGCCAGGGAAAAGCGCATAAAAACGCGCCTGGCACTGGCTGGCTGAAGCCGGCGGTGCGCAGGCGCGGATGCTAGCGGCGCTCAGGCGCGTTCGCTACTCATTCAATGCTTATAAGTTAAGGAGCGAAAGCATTGACATTGCTCATTCTTCATTGTTGAGCTTGCTGTGCTTAACGCTGTAAGCGAAATAGAACACCATGCCTACGACAAAGAACACGCCAAAGCGTATCCAGGCCTGTCCTGATAGGCTGAGCATCAGCCCCGCCGAGGTCAGCGAGCCCAAGATGGGGATGAAGGGCACCCAGGGTGTGCTGAAGAGGCGCTCGCGGTTCGGGTACTTCGAGCGCAGCACCAAAATGCTGGCGCATACGATTGTAAAGGCCATCAGCGCGCCGAGGCTGACGAGCTCGCCCAGCTCGTCGATGGGATAGAACGCGGTCAGCAGGGCGATGGGAACCGCGGGCACGAGAGTGGCTACCCAGGGAGAGCGGAATTTGGAGTGAACCTTGCACAGGCATTCCGGCAGCAGGCCGTCGTTGGCCATGCTGAAGACGATGCGGGAAACGCTCATGAGCAGGGCCAGGGTGCCGCTGATTAAGCCTACCGTAAGGCCGCCCTTTATGAAGAATATTCCCCAGGTGACGCCGGTGGCATCGATGGCTCTGGCGGCGGGGTCGGAAACGTTGAGCTGGGTGTAGTTGATGGTTCCGGTTATCAGCAGGCATACGACGATGTAAGCCACTGTGCAGATGAGCAGAGATCCCATGGTGGCTAACGGCACGTCGCGGGTGGGATTCTTGGCCTCCTGGGCGGCTGTGGCCACGCAGTCAAAACCGACGTAGGCGAAGAACAGTACCGCGGCGCCGCGGGCGATTCCCGACCAGCCAAACTTGCCGAATTCTCCGGTGTTGGCGGGGATAAAGGGCGTCCAGTTCTGCATGGCCATGTCCCAGTGGCCGAGGACGAAGCTGCCGACGATGCCGACGAACACGAGCACTATGCTGAGCTTCAGCACGACAATAATAGAGTTAATAACCGAGGACAGCTCTATTCCGCGCACCAGCATAAGGGCCAGTACGACTATTAAGCCTAAACTCAGCAGATTGCCCGAGCAGATCGTGTGCGGCAGGGCTGCCATGTCGGCTCCGGCGCTCTCTACGGCGCTGCTGACCGCGTTGACTAACTGCCAGCGTCCGTTCCAGAGAACATAGTCTGCGCCGGGAATGTCCATAAAGCGCGGTGATATGGGGCCGAACAGGTCCTGCATGAAGCTGTAGCAGTATCCGCTCCAGCCTACCGCAACTGCCGAAGCTCCCAGGGCAAACTCCATTAGGCAGTCCAGGGCGATGACGAAGGCAACCACCTCGCCCAGCGTGGCATATCCGTAGGTGTAGGCCGATCCCGCTACAGGTATCGAAGCCGAGAACTCTGAATAGCACAGCGCGGAGAAGGCGCAGGCTATGGCCGCTATGATAAAGGAGATTATAAGCGATGGGCCCGCGTACTCGGCGGCGGCGCTTCCCGTAAGCACAAACACTCCGGTACCTAAAATCGTACCCACGCCCAGCGCCATCAGGCTGGGCAGTCCCAGTACGCGTTTCAGTCCCTGATCTCCGTCCTGAGACGCTGAGTCTTTTATAATAGCGTCTATGGGTTTGACTCTGAAAATATTCGCCATGCGGCCATGCTCCTAAGCTCTCTGCCAGGCAGTCCGCTCTGGTCTGCCTGACGCGATAATTATGCTACTTAATTAATAAGTGGAATATTTCTAAAGTCTGCGCCTGATTCCCTTAATATAATAGCACCAAGCTTAAAATAGGTATGCATCAGCTTCGCATTTTGGGCGTCAGTGCCTGTAGCTTAGCCAGAGTCGCATCGGTGTCGCTGTCGCAGCTGCTGGCATCGTTCCGTGCGGTCAGTCTCTGTGCTATTTTACTGAGCCTGCCTGTCGCCTTCTGTAAAAAGGCGCTGCACGTCGCCGCAAATTATGCTGCGCTTTGTTCCGCCGCAGTCCAAAATTAGCTCTCCTAGCTCGCCCACTCCGCAGGTTCTGCCGGCAATCGCTGAAAAGCCAGTATCTATGCTGACCATGGCGCCGGCGTGCTCGCACATCCCGTACCATTCTTCCGCCATGCTGCCGAAGCCCTCAGCTTGCAGGCGCCCTACCCGCTTTGCCAGCGCTTCCTGCAGGCTCCGGCACATGTCTTCTGGCGGTACGGTCTGCCCGGTGAGCGCTTTTACAGAAACTGCTGGCTGGTCTATGGCGGCCGTCTCTTCAGCGCTTAGATCTAAGTTAATGCCTATGCCCACTATGCATCCGGTTTGCTTAGGCGATGCGCCTTCTGCATACTGACAGAGGATGCCGCATATTTTCTTGCCCTGGGCCTTTATGTCGTTTGGCCATTTGCAGCCTAGCTGGCCGGAAAGCCCCATGCAGCTGAGGCTGTCTATGACGGCCAGGGCTGCTGCCAGCGGCAGCGGCGGCAGCAGCTCTGCGCCCATCTCCACCCAAAAGCTGACCGCTAGGTTATGGCCTTCTCCGGTGTGCCACGAGCGCTTAAGGCGCCCGCGTCCGGCGGTCTGGCGCAGGGCCATAATGCCGTCCATGCTGTTCAGCTGGCCGTTTGCTAGGGCTCTAGAAACGGCCAGCATAGTGGAATCTGTCTCTTGGCAGACAATTATTTTGCTCATAAATTAATTAAAAGATTCAGCCTAAA
>JAFSXO010000195.1 GCA_017444045.1 bacterium
CTGTCGCAGTTGCGACATCTCCCCCTGCCATCCTTTAGGGGGAGTTATAATGAGGATCTATTGGCCATTGCTTAACTAAATGGCATTGGGGATGACAGAAATAGTTTTAAACAAGCATTAATGCAGAAAATTGCTATATGTTAACAATATGTTCTCATCATTAATTTAGAGCTATGATAGAATATCAAGGATAATTTTAGGAGGCATTGTTATGATTACTGGTATTGGTGATAATTTATCGGCTGCTGCACTTAATCAATTAAGCGCCGTTCCCGCACAGACTGTATCTGTGCAGAGTGCTGCTCCCGCTTTACCCACAGATCGCCTTGAGTCAGCCAGAAAGGCCGATGACGGCTTAATGTCACCGTCGATCTTCAAGGCCCAGAGCAGTTCAGCTACCGAAGTATCCAGTACCGGCATGGTCAGAGAAGCCGAAGAAGTAACCAGCAAATCGGGCAACGCCTACATAGACAAATGGGGCCCCCAGGTTATTTACTTCCCCCTCACCGACCGCTTCAACAATGGCGACACCTCCAACGACTTCGGCTGCGACAAGGCCGATCCCCGCGGCTACCACGGCGGCGACCTGCAGGGAATTATCGACAAGCTGGACTACCTCGATGATTTGGGCGTAACCACCCTGTGGCTGGCTCCTCTGTACGACAACATCGACCGCGCTGGCGACGGCACCCATGACTGGGGTTCCGGTTATCATGGTTACTGGATCCAGGACCACTACAAAGTCGAAGAGCATCAGGGCGACATGTCCAAGGTTAAAGAGCTTGTCGACAAGGCTCACGGCAAAGGCATGAAGATCGTGCTCGACACCGTGCTCAACCACGTTGCCCCCGGACACGAGTGGACTCAGGATCCCAGCAAGCATGACTGGCTGCATCACAACGGCGGCATCAGCAACTGGGACGATCCTTGGGAATTGGCCAACCGCGATGTCTGCGGCCTGCCCGACATTAACCAGAGCAATCCCGATGCTTACAAATTCCTGCTCGACAACACCCTGTGGTGGATTAAAGAGACCGGCGCCGATGGTATTCGCTTAGACGCGGTCAAGCACGTCGATCACGAATTCTGGCAGAAGTTCTCCGCCGACATCAAGGCCAAGATGGGCGACGACTTCATGGTGCTGGGCGAAGTCCTGCACGGCGATCCCAACGTCCAGGCCAGCTATCAGCGCGACGGTCTCAGCTCCCTGTTCGATATGCCTCTGTACTACACCATGAAAGAGACCTTCGCTCAGGATGGCAGCTGCCGCAAGCTGGGCGCCCGCTTCGCCGAGGACTGCAAGTACGATCAGCCCGGACAGATGGTTACCCTGCTGGACAACCACGACTTCGAGCGCTTCCTGGAGAGCGCCAAGGGCTATCGCAGCCATGACAAGCTCATGCTCGGTTTGGACATGATCATGACCTGCCGCGGAATTCCCTCCATTTACTACGGAACTGAATCCGGTCTGGAAGGCGCCAACGATCCGTACAACCGCGGAGACATGAACTTCGGCGAGAACGGCCACATTACCGACCACCTCAAGAAGCTCACCAGCATCCGTTCAGCTCTGCCGGCTCTGCAGACTGGCTCCCAGATGGAGATGTGGCAGGACGATCAGGTTTACGGCTTCTGCCGCCGCCAGGATGGACAAGAGATCATCAGCATCGTTAACAACGATTACAACGGCCAGACCCGCGACATTCCTCTGCGCGAAGGTAGCCCCATCCACGAAGGCGAAGTCCTGGTCGATGCTCTGACCGGTGACAAGTTCGAGGTCAAGAACGGCAAGGTTAACGTTTACATCCCCGACAAGAAGGGCCGCATCTTGGTCCCCGAAAAATTCATGGGCGACATTAAGTTCAAGAACTAGTTAACCGCAGCAGACGGTGGCATGTATAGCGCTTGCCACCGTTTATTTTTAAACAGAACACCGTATGCCTAATATTGCCGAAGAATTTAAGAGCTTTGTCGAGGCCTATCCCAGCTACCGCGAAACCTGGCCCATCGACGACATGCGCTCCCGCGAGTTTGCCCGTCTCGACGAAAGCGGGGAAACCTACTTAGACTTTGAGAAAGCCGCTCCCTACGGACGCTCGCAGCTGCGCTGTTTCACCCGCTCCCTGGCCCGCACGGTAATGTGCCCGCCCAATTACAGCTCTTCGGACTCCTTTCACAAAAAAATCGAGCACTGCAAACGGCGCTTTCTGCGCTTCTTCGGCGCTGACCACGAAGAATACGCTCTGCTGTTTACTTCAGCCAGATCCAAAGCCGTGCACATGATCTCCAATCATTACGATTTCAGCGGAGATTCTCAGCTGCTGCTGGCAGAGGACAGCCACCGAGCCGCCGCCAGTCTGGTTAGGCACGCTAAACAGCAGGGCGGGCAGGTAGACTACATTCCGCTGGATCAGCAGACATTAACCTTAGACGAGAAACGGCTTCTTGAGCAGCTCGACGCCCCTGCCCCGCATAATGGACGCCGCCTGCTAATATTCCCCGCTCAGTCCAGCCTAAGCGGAGTGCGCCATCCGCTGGCAACCATTAGCTTAGCCCAGCAGCGAGGCTGGCAGGTATGCCTAGACGCCACGTCATACGCGCCCACCGCGCCGCTGAATATGTCGCGCTACCATCCGGAATTCCTAATTGTGGCCTTCCACAAAATGCTGTACCTGCCCACGAGCCTGTACGCGCTAATTATAAAGCGCAGCGCTTTGGCAGATCTGCGCCACCACCAGAGCGAAGAGCATAAAAAAGAGCTGCTGGCGGCGGAAGAGCATACCGCGGAGCATCCCGCCGGGCACAGGCACCATGGGCCCCGCCTAGCGTCTGAGAATCTAGACATAGCCAACGTGCAGGCGCTGGAGCTGGGCTTAGATATGCTTCGGGATGTATCCTATCGGGCCATAGACGAGCGCACCCAATGCCTGACTCGCTGGCTAACCGGCAAGCTGCACAGCCTGCGTCACAGGAATCGCCAGCCGGCGGTTATACTGTACGGCCCCATGCAGGACAGCGTCCCCCACGGCCCGGTCATCGCGCTCAATTTTAAGAACGCCGAGGGGCAGATCATCCCGCCAGAAACGCTGTCTCCCCTGTTAGACGAGGCCCATATCGTATTGGGAAAGATAGACCGCAGCGCTTCTGGGCTGCATTCTGCAGCTATAGAGGGCGAGGCTTCAGCCGAAGCGGCAGAGCAGCAGCGCTATTGGCGCCTCTCTTTGGGGATCTGCTCCAACTTCCCCGATGTGTTTAAGTTCTGGCAGCTCTGCAAACAAATAGCGACAGAGTTTAGCCAGCGGACAGCCAGCTAGCTTATTTTCTTTCAGAAGACAACAATTTGACGACCGCGCATACAGTGCCTAAAGCAGTGCCTAAAGCCAGCGCCGTCATAAAAAAAAGAAAGGCTTTGTTACGATTATCGATTTCCATTGCTAAGCGTACAAGCTCAATTACTAGAGTATTTGTTTGATTATTATGCTCTATATTCTTGAGGACCTCAGGGTCTAAGTCTGGGAGCATACGTGCCAGTTTTTCCAGCTGCTCTTTCGACAGATTGTCAAAGCTTTGCACTCCTAGTCTGTTCTTCACATCATTTACGCTTAATCC
>JAFSXO010000196.1 GCA_017444045.1 bacterium
CCTTTGCCGAGATGACCGATCTCTCGCACCGTCTGCGCTCCCTGCTGGAGGAGGTGGCGGTGCTGCCCTCCCTGCGCTGGGCCAACTCCAGCAATTCCGTGCAGGATACCACCAAGTTCCTTTTTGAGCTTCCTGACGGCAACTGCATAGAGAGCGTTAAAATGCGCTATCTGGAGCATCTGGGACCCGGCCGGGTGGCGGTATGCCTGTCCAGCCAGGTGGGCTGCGCCATGAACTGCGCCTTTTGCGCTTCGGGGAAGAAGGGCATAGTGCGCTCCCTGCAGGCCTGGGAGATGGTCGAGCAGGCCGTGCAGATTCAGCGGCTTTTGGATCCTCTGGATGAGCGCGTAGCCAATATCGTGTTCATGGGCATAGGCGAGCCGCTGGCCAATCTGCGTCAGGTGCTCAGAGCCGTCTGCCTGCTGAACTGCGGTGACGGCTTTTCGGTGGGCATGCGCCATATCGCCATATCGACCTGCGGGGTGGTTCCGGCGATTTATCAGCTGGCTCAGAAAAAGCTGCCTCTGAAGCTGGCGCTGTCTCTCCATGCCACCACCGACGAGGTGCGCGACCGCCTGATGCCGGTGAACCGCCGCTGGAAGATCGCCGAGCTTCTGGAAGCCTGCCGCGTGTATCAGCAGGCCACCCACCGCCGTCTGACCTTCGAGTATATCATGCTGGATCATATCAACGATACTCTCGAAGACGCCGACCGCTTGGTGCAGCTGCTGCGCGGACTGCGCTGCCTGGTCAATCTAATTCCCTGGAATGCTGTAGAGCATCCGTCCTTTAAGCGAAGCTCGGGCAACCGCGTGCGCGCCTTCCAGGAACGCGTCAACGCGGGCGGGGTACGCTGTACCCTGCGCTGTGAAAAGGGCGCGGATATCGATGCCGCCTGCGGTCAGCTGCGCCTGCGCACGATGAATGACGAGTAAGGAAGGGCTGGGACCGTGCTGCGCTGGCTGCGAAGTTTGGAACGGAAAATAGAGGCACGCCTTGAAGGCACAGGCCATAATGAGCTTCACGCTCTGGAAGCGGCCCGCATTGCTAGCGGCTTGCTGATAGACAGCTGTGTCAGCCCTCACCGCGGGTTAACCGTGGCCCCCAATAAGTTTTTCGTTCCCTTTAAGAGTCTGCGCCATGTTCCCGATGGCTTCGAGGACGAGGCAGTCCTTTTGCTTGCCGAGGAAGTGAAGCAGCGCGGCTACCGTCTGCTGGCGCCTCTGTCCGTGTGCGCTGTCGGCCCGGAATTGAATCTGTCCGGAATTGCGGCGGAGTGGTGCGATTCCAAGGGGCGCGTAGCGATGGGCTATATCGAAGGCATTGACGGGCCTGCCAAGGATGGGCTTTGGTCCATAGCCGAAGGGGGCAGCGTGGTGGGGCGCGGCTCTGAAGCCGATGTGCGCCTGATTGATCCGGAGGTGTCGCGCCGCCACTTAGCGGTGGAAGCAGTGGCTCCGGAACAGTTTCAGATCGAGGATTTGGGCAGCCACAACGGTACGCGGGTGGGCAAGAGCCTGATTCTTCAGCCCACTTTAGTCAAAGCGGGAACCAAGTTGTCTATTGGCGCTTCGGTCCTGCGCCTGTGGGCGCTGCCTTGGGCCGAAGAGCAGTCTTAAGCGTTCTGCTGCAAATACGCTGACGGAATGCGCGTTACTTAACTGTGTACAGTCAGGCGTTGTCGTAGCCCCAGCTGAAAAGCATGCGACGGGCGGCGCGCAGTTCTAAACGCGGATGGCGCAGTGCCCAGCCTACAGAAATCCAGCGCGTACCGCTAGACAGCTCGTCGGTACGTTCAAGAAGCCTTTCCTTTGTGGTGGGAGACCAGCTGCTGGCGGCGCTGAACAGCACTGTAGCTTCGCCCAGATCGGCCTGCAGAATATCGGCATGGCGCAGATCTACGCGGTCCTCTAAGCTTAGGTTGTGAATGATGCGCTGGCCTATCAGGCTGTAGCTAGCCAGAAATTCCAAGCCGACTGCTCGGCAGCCCGTGGCTAGCGAGGCCAGAAATACCATCTTGCCTCGGCCCGCGCCCAGGTCGTAGAATACATCCCTGTCGGTTACCTGTGCCATCTGCAGCAGCGTAAGACCGGTCATGTAAGGGGTTTCGCCGAAGCGAAAGTCTTCGGGCGGGCGGGGAATATTGTGCGTCTGCGCCCAAATGTCGTAGGAGTGGAAGCGAATTAGGTAATAGACCCAGAACAGGGAGCCGACCTTCCATAGCTTGGGCACTTTAAAATATGCCGGCCACTCCCTGAAGCCCGTGGTTAGGATATCGAACGCTTCCATCGCTTAGCCGCTGAACTGCCATTTGATGAGCTGCAGCATGTCGCTGAATTTGCCCATGGAGCGCTGTACGCAGCCCTGCTCGAAGCCTGAGTGCATGCGGCAGTTAGCGCAGAGCGGATCCTTGTGGGATTCCCAGTAGCTCCAGTCTACGCTGTTCCAGAAGGTCTGGAAATCGTCGTAGAATTCGGTGCCGATAAGATAGCATGGCGCCTTCCACCCGTTAGGGGTGTAGTTGACCGTAGAATACGGGGAGCAGTCTACGTCGAATTTGCCCGAGGCGAAGTCGAGGAAAGCTGGGGTTGAGGTGATTTTATATTTGTCGATGAAGCCGCGGATGCGCTTGAATTTCTCAAAGGTCTCCTGCAGGGAGAGGAATACGTCTTCCTCGGAATTTTCGAAATTGTAGCCGGGAGAGATGAGAATGCCGTCGATGTGGATGTCGGTGAGCAGCTTGCAGAGGGCTTCCAGCTCGTCTACGTCTGTTTCTCTGAAAACCGTGCAGTTGGTTATGGTGAGATAGCCGCGTTCTTTGCATTCTTTAATGTTGCTTATGGCCTGCTGCCAGACACCGGGGCGGTTGGTGACAAAATCGTGGGTTTTGGCCATACCGTCTAGGTGTACGTTGACAAAGAGATGGTTGTCTGGCGGGATTACGCCAAAAAGCTTTTCCTTGGCCAGCAGCGAGTTGGTGCACATAATGATATACTTGCCGCGCTTAATCAGCTCGGCGAGCAGCTCAGGCAGCTCCGGATATAAAAGTGGCTCTCCGCCGCAGACCGAGACGATGGGCACTCCGCAGTCCTCTACAGCCTTGAGGCATTGCTCGACGCTGAGGCGGTTGGACAGTTTTCCCGTATGGCGTTCTTTGGTGCAGCCGCGGCAGGCTAGGTTGCAGGTGTAGAGCGGCTCAAGCATGCAGACCGTGGGGAAGCGCTTGGACTGCCGGCCCATTTTGCTCATGTATAGTGCCTGAGTGAGGGTAAAATCAAAGGGGTATCGCATAATAAACTCCGCAGCTGTTGAAATACTGGAATAATGATAGACGTTATATAAATATCCTATTTAAATACGCAGCCCGTCCTTAAATACCCTGCGTCTCGCCTGTTGCCTGTTGCTAACATCATTAGCGGGCAAACTGAGGATTATAGCGAAGCAGTGTTAGCGCGTTAAGAGGTTCGGCGCAAGAACTGACAAACGCTCAATTAGTGACGTTTGCAGATTATAGCGCGTAACCAGTTCCGCGCAAGGCGCATCTGAGCGAAGCGAAGCAGTGCTGGTGCGGAAGCTGGTGCAGCGCGAATATGTTCGCGAAACACTAACTAAATGACACTGGGCTAATGGCATTGTAACAGCGCCAAGTGCCGAGAGGTGCAGTATTGTTAACTTAAGCAATGGCTAATAGATCCCCATTGTTACTATGAGTATAACCAATGTCACGAATCCTTTAGTTAATGACATTGCCGTGAGGTGAAAATGCAGTATCTGTGCGTATATTGTGGGTCTTCGGAACCGATAGACCATGATCTGACAGCCGGTGCGGAGGCCGTGGGCCGAAGCATGGCTAGGGCTGGCTATGGACTGGTGTATGGCGGCTCCAGCCTGGGAACTATGGGAACGCTGGCCAAGGCCGTGCTCGCTGCAGGTATGCCAGTCTGCGGCGTGGTTCCTAAGGTCTTAGGCAAGCGCGAGCTGAACGAGCTTGAGCTGACCGAAATGATATTTGTAGATACTATGGCGGAACGCAAGCAGATGATGGCCGATAAAGCCGATGCCTTTGTTGCCCTGCCCGGGGGAATAGGCACTATGGATGAGCTCTGCGAGTGTCTGGCGTGGAGCAGTCTCGGTATTCATCGCAAGCCTATTGTTCTTTATAACATCAAGGGATATTACGACAAGCTGCTCAGCTTTTTTGATGATGCTGTTGCTATGGGCTTTATGGCCGCAGAGTTCAGAAGGAGTATTCTGGTGGCCGGCAATCCAGATGAACTGTTTGCCGCCATCGCTGGCTACGAGCCCCCTCCTTTGCCTTCTTGGCTGTAATTTGGCGCTGCGGCCAGCTGCGCTATCGCTTGTGTTCTGCTGCAAACTGCAGCAGGCTCAGTATCGATTCTGCGGCATCCCTGAAGGTGATCTGGCTGGCGCGTTTCTGGGCGTATTCGGCCATCTGCTGCCGCCGTTCTGGCTGGCTGAGCAAAGCGCTGACGGCCGCGTACAGGTTGGCCGGCACCAGGGCGTCGCGGGGAACGGTTATGGCGCATTCTGGGGTGACCGTCTGGCGGGTGCCCGCCGAGTCTACGGCTACGATAGCGGTATGCTGAAGCATGGCTTCCATGGTGGTCAGGCCGTAGCTCTCGTGCCGGCTGGCCGACACGAATACGTCTGCCCGGCGCAGCATGGCGGCTTTTTCCACGCCGCCTAAATGCCCTGGGAAAATTACCCGTATGCGCTTGAGGCGCTTGGCCAGAGCCTGCAGCCTGGCGAAGAAACGCTCGCCGCCCATGTAGGCGCTTTGCCCGCATATAAATACGGTGCAGTTTTCGGGGAATTGGGCGGATTTTTCGTTGTCCAGCAGACCCTGAAGCAGCAGATCCTGTCCCTTCTCGGGAGAAATGCGCGACAGGGTAACGATTGTCTGGGAATTGGCATTCAGTTCATAGCGCTGCTCGAGCTGGGCTACAGCGGCATTGATCTCTGCCTCGCTGTAGGTAAGTATGGGTGAGCCCCAGGGAATTACTTCGGCCTGCTGCGCCTGCATTTGGGGATATGTATTCTGCAGGACGCTGCGCATGGTTTCTGACGGAACGATAAGCTTGGGGCAGAACTGCACGGATTCTGCCTGCTTGTCGAATACCAGCCTCAGTATATCCGGCACGATCGGATATGGGCGCATATAGCGCCACAGACTCTCTGCCTGGCGCGGGGTGATCAGGCGGTGCAGGTACATGCGGCAGAAGAAATCCACTACATCTACATGGTAAATCGGTATACAGGGAATGCCGTATCGTTCCAGCATGGCAAAGTTCGGCGCTTCTGCTAGGTCGTGCGTCAGAACGGCATCGGGGCGCATGGCTAAAAGCTCGTCAGTAAGCTGTTTTTCAAAGGCCCGGCAAAACTTGGCATAGGCTAGCTCATTTAGGGATGCTGGAGACTTGCCGCCCAATACGTCAATGCGCTTGTAGTTTATGCCTTCTGGGGCGCTGGTGCCCGGGGCTAATAAGGTGACTTCTACGCGCGGATCGCCAGCCCAGCAGCGGCAGAGGCGCTCGCAGATAGCTGCTCCTCCTCCAAGAGGAACGCGTTCGGAGCTGGAGCCTCCGTGGGCGGCGGTTACGGCAAGGCGCAGAGGGGTATGCTTGTTAAAGCTTTGATTAGTAAACACCAGATTAACACTCTATGCCAGTAACTTAAGAGTCATGGCATTGTTTATTGCTTATTCATGTGCGTTGGCGCTGCGTTGTATGTTAGCGTACAAGTTAGCACACAACATGCGTTAAACTTCGATTCTTCCGCCAGCCGTGGCCACCCCCTCTGTCGCGGTCGCGACATCTCCCCCTGCCATCCTTTAGGGGGAGTCATAATGTGAGGCTAGCTGAC